>JANSYR010000026.1 GCA_024742285.1 bacterium
AACCAAGCAACGTAAGGCACCACTGAACATGTGCTCTCGCGCGGGGGGGGGGGGATCCGACCGAAGCCGCGCAACGCTGCGCGAAAGACCCCGCGACCGAAGCCGCGCAACGCTGCGCGAAAGACCCCGCGACCGAACCCGCGCAACGCTGCGCGAAAGACCCCGCGACCGAAGCCGCGCAAGACGATCCGACTCCCGGAGAGCGTCCGCGCCGAACGCATCGAGCTCCGCCTCGAGCTCGATCCCACGAAGCGACGGTTCCGAGGCGAGGCCGACTACGACCTGGTCCTGGGCCAGGCGACGGCCTGGATCGAGCTCCACGCGGTCGAACTCGACGTCCGGAACGTGCGCGCGCAGATCGGAGACCGCGTCGTCGAAGCGGCCGTCGAGGCGCACCCCGAGTGCGAGACGATCGTGCTCCGCTTCGCTGCGCGAATCGCCCCCGGCGAGGTACGCGTCTCGCTGTCGTTTTCGGGGCACGTCCGGGACGACCTGCGCGGTCTGTATCGCGGCAGCGACCGGCGCACGCCCTACCTGGCGACCCAGCTCTGCCCGACCGACGCGCGCCGCTTCTTCCCCTGCCTCGACGAGCCGGGCACCAAGGCGCGCTACGCGATCGAGGTGACGGCCCCGGCGGATCTGTTCGTCCTCGCGAACGCGCCCGTCGCCAGGCGCGGTCCCGCCCGCGACGGGCTCCGGACGTGGCGCTTCGAGGAGACGCCGCCGCTCTCCGTCTACCTGGTCGCCCTCGCGGTCGGACCTTTCGAGGTCTCTCGCGTCGCCCACGCGGGCTCGACCCCGATCCGCGTGATCACCCTGCCCGGCGGACGCAGGCTCGGCCGCTTCGCACGAGAGGCCGCGGTCGAGAGTCTCGTGCGGCTCGAGAAGTGGTTCGGGATGCGCCATCCCTACGCGAAGCTCGACCTGCTCGCGATCCCGGATTTCGCCTTCGGGGCGATGGAGAACGCAGGGGCGGTCTTCTTCCGCGACTCGGTGCTGCTGCTCGACGAGAAGACCGCGAGCCCGGAGGATCGGCTGCGGGCGGCGGAGACGATCGCCCACGAGCTCGCGCACATGTGGTTCGGGAACCTGGTCACCATGGCCTGGTGGAACGACCTCTGGCTGAACGAATCCTTCGCGACCTGGATGGCCTACGAGATCGTCGACGACTGGAAGCCCGAGTGGTCGATCTGGCACGAGTTCGTGAACCGGCGCGAGAACGCCCTCGAGCTCGATGCCCTCCCGAGCAGCCATCCGATCGCGCCGCCGGTCGAGACCGCCGACGAGGCCCAGGAGAATTTCGACGCGATCACGTACACCAAGGGCGCGTCGGTCCTGCGCATGCTCGAGCGCTACCTCGGACGACGTGCCTTCCGCGACGGCGTCCGTCGCTACATCCGGAGCCACCGCGAGGACGCCGCCGTCGCCGCCGACCTGTGGCGCGCGCTCGAGGCGGCCTCCGGCGAGCCGGTCGGGAAGATCGTCGGGCCGTGGACGAGCCGCACGGGACATCCGGTGCTTCGCGCACGCCAGGGTCGAAACGGTCGCCTCTCCCTCGAGCAGACGCGCTTCGGCCTGTTGCCGAGAAAGCGTTGGGCGGAGGAGCCGCCCTGGACGGTGCCGTGGATCGGTCGGGCGGGGCACGGCCGGAAGAGCCGACTCGAACGGCAGGTGCTCACGCGCCGACACACGCCCATCGAAGGCGACGTCGACTGGCTCTACGCGAACGCCGACGAAGCGGGCTTCTTCCGGATCGACCACGGCGCCGAAGGAACGGATGCCCTCCTCGGTCGCGTCGCCTCCCTCGCCGCGACCGAGCGGATCGGCTGGGTCGGTCACCAATGGGCGATGGTGCGGACCGGCCGAGCGGACGTGACCTCGCTCCTCGATCTGATCGCCGCGCATCGCGACGAGACCGAGCCCGAAGTCCTGCTCGCCATCGAACGCGTCCTCGGCGGCCTGCTCCGCCGGCTGGCGCCGGAAGCCGGAGAGGACACCGCGGAGCGCTTGCAGGGCTGGATCGCGCGCCAGTTCGGTCATCAGGTCGGCGCACTCGGGCTCCGCGCGAAGCGGGACGAGCCGACGGCCACGACGCGACGACGCGCGCGCCTCCTGTCGATCGTCGGCGGGCTCGCGGGCAGCGAAGGGCTCGCGTCGCGCTGCCTCGATCAGGCCCGCGCGCACCTGGCCGAGGGTCGCGCCCTCACGCGCGGCGCCGAGCAGATCGTGCTCACCCTCGCCGCGCGGGCGGGCGACGCCGCGCTGCAGCGCGCACTCCTCGACGCGGCACGCGCGGCGACGAGTCCGCAGGCGCGCCGACGTCCGCTCTTCGCGCTCGCGGGCTTCACCCACCCGGCCCGGGTCCAGCGGACCCTGAAGGCGAGCCTGGACCGCCGGCTCGCACCGGCGGTCGACCGGGCGACGCTGCTCATGCAGCTGCTCGCCGCCCGGGAGACGGCGAGTGCGACCTGGCGGCATCTCCAGGCCGCCTGGCCGCGACTCGAGGGCGAGATGCCGCCGATCCTGCTGGCGCGGCTCGCGGGGGAAACGGCGGGCGCCCTGCCGCTCGAGGAGGCGCGAACGATCCGGCGCTTCTTCGAGACCCACCCCCTCGCGGCCGGGGACCGGGTGCTGCGTCAGATCGACGAGGAGCTCGCCCTCGCCCGCTCCGTCCAGCGGCACGCGGGGCGCGCGCTTCGGGACGCTCTGGGCGGAACCTGATCCCGGTCATTGCGCCGGGCGGACTTTCGTCATACTTTCGCCTCCATGCGCTCCCCCCAGTCGCCGTCGAGCCCGTCGCCCGAGAAGACGCCCTCCCCGCAACCCCAGCCCCCCCGGACGAGCCCGCGGAGGCGCCCTCCGGCGGCCCAGACGCCGCGCCGGAGCACGCGTCGCGAGCGGAGCGAGCCCGCCCGACCCCGGCGTGCGGTCCTCCAGGAGACCGAGCCCGCGGCGCTCCAGCCGGCGCGCAAGGGACGGGGGGCCCGGACCAATCCGACCGGCCGGTTCGAGCGGGCGCGGATCGAGCCCGATCTCGATGCGCTCGCGGACTGGCTCTCCGGCGACGCCCCGGAGCCCGGGGACGACCCGACGGATCCGCGGGATGGGGCGGAACGCAAGTCGCGGACCCAGGCGATCCCGGACCCGTCGCGGACCGCGATCACGACGAACGACAGCCCGGACATTCCCTTCGACGCGAGCCTGAACCCGTATCGAGGCTGCGAGCACGGCTGTGCGTACTGTTATGCGCGGCCGACCCACGAGTACCTCGGCTATTCGGCGGGACTCGACTTCGAGACCAAGATCCTCGTCAAGGAACGCGCGCCGGAGCTGCTCCGCAGGGAGCTCTCCGCGCCTCGATGGAAGCCCCGGGTCGTCGTGCTCTCCGGGGTGACCGACGCGTATCAACCCCTCGAACGGAAGCTCGAGATCACGCGCCGATGCGTCGAGGTCTTCGCCGAGTTCCTGAATCCGATCGGCATCATCACGAAGAACGCCCTCGTCGCCCGCGACCTCGACCTCTTCCGCCCCCTCGCCGAGGTGAACGCCGTCTCGGTGAACCTGAGCATCACCACCCTCGACGCGCGGCTCCAGCGCGCCCTCGAGCCACGCGCCTCCGCGCCCCACGAGCGTCTGCGCGCCGTCGAGAAGCTCGCGAAGGCGGGCATCCCCGTCGGCGTGATGATCGCGCCGATCATTCCGGGGCTGACCGACGCCGAGACGCCGGCCCTCCTGCAGGCCGCCGCCGACGCCGGCGCCCACCACGCCGGACACATCGTCCTGCGTCTGCCCCACGGCCTGCGCGAGCTCTTCGACGACTGGCTGTTGACCCACCGCCCGATGCGCCGCGAGAAGGTCCTCCATCGCCTGGAGTCCCTGCGCGGCGGCAAGCTGAACGATCCGCGATTCGGGACCCGAATGCGCGGCGAGGGGCGCTTCGCCGAACAGATCAGCGGCCTCTTCGAGCTGATGAAGAAGCGCTACGGCCTCGACCAGCCGCCGCCGGAGCTGTCGGCGGCTTCCTTCCGCAAGCCCGGCGGGACCCAGCTCGACCTCGACCTCTGAAGGGCGCTGAGCCCCGATCGACCGCCGCGGCCGGCGGCGCTCAGTTCACCTGCATGCGGCTCGCGCTGCGTTGGTCGTTCCAGTGGGACATGCCCCCGGCGCCCTGGAACGGCGGCGGGCGATCGGCGAGGACCGAAGTCTCGAGCCAGAGTCGCTTCAGGTGGCGCACCCGCCCCTCGCCGCGAGCGTCCTCGTAGGCCGTCCGTCCATGCATCACGTGGAAGTTGTTGATGAACTGGATGTCGCCCGGCTCGAGCCTCATGTGGACATGGAAGTCCGGGTCGTCCGCGAGCTCGACGACGCGCGCGAGCCCCGCCTTCTCGTCTTCGGACAGGCGCGGCGCTTCCGGATGGCGTTGGGAGGCCGCGATGTACGGCGGGATGCAGCGAACGAAGAGGCGATCGTTCCACTCGGTGAAGCACGGAACGGTGTACCAGGGCTTGCCGCCCTCCGCCTGCTCGCCCCGGTAGTCGTAGGGCAGCGGTGCGTAGAGCGCCTCGGCCAGCTCCGGGCTCTCTTCGACCATGAGATTGTGGATCGCGACCGTGTTCGCCACGGCGGAGAGCCCGCCCTCGAGTCCGTCCTGCAGACACATGAGCCCGACGAGATCCGAACCGTCGCAGTGGAAGGGCAGCGCGGACCCGCCGATCTCGTTGCCCCGGGCGGTCGGGTCGTCCGCCGCCTTCCCCTGGTCGGTCACGTCGCCCAGCACGTGGCCGTACTTGTTCTGGGGCCACGGGGCGCCGAGGTGCATGCCGATCCCCCAGTAGAGCATCTCCATCTCGGTCTGGTCGTAGCGATCCCGGTCGATCCCTCGGATCCGGACGAAGCCCCGACCGTCGATCAGCTCGCGCTCGATCGCAGCGAGGCGCGTCGCGAGCCCGGGCAGCGGGAAGTCGTCGCGCGTGATCTCGAGGACGTCGTTCGACTTCTCGAGTGCGGCACGCAGTGCGGCGTCGAGTTCTTCGAGCTCGGCCTGGGAGAGCATCTCCGTCCAGACGGACTCGTCGGCGACGTCGGCGGCGCGCCAGGTGCACTGGGGCTCGAGGATTCGGGGCTTGGCCATGGTGGAGAGACTCCTTCGGATCGGGGGTGCGACACGAGGCGACGGGCGATCAGCCGAGGCCGCCGTCCGAGTCCTTTCCCTGCATGTCCGCGTTGAGGCGCGCCTTCGACACGAGGTCACGCACGATCGGGCCGAGGGTCGTGGGGTCGTCGACGGGCTCGGTCGAGGGGCCGCGGTGCCAGCCCTCGGCGACGGCGAGGACGTTGCCGCTCGACTCGAAGACCCGGCCGGTCACGTCGCTCGACTCGCGACTCGCCAGCCAGGTCACGATCGGCGCGACCCAGCGCGGGCTCTGCCGTTCGCGCATCTCGTCGGTGATCTCGCCGGGGTGCAGGTCCTCGGTCAGGCGCGTGAGGGCGCCGGGCGCGATGCAGTTCACGGTCACGCCGTACCGCTTGAGCTCGCGGCTCGCGATGATCGAGAACGACGCGATCCCGGCCTTCGCTGCGCCGTAGTTCGTCTGACCGACGTTGCCGTAGATGCCGGAGACGCTCGCCGTGTTGATGAGCCGCGCGTCGACGGGCTGGCCGGCCTTGCTCTGGTTCCGCCAATAGGCGCCGGCGTGGTGCGCCGGGGAGAAGGTGCCCTTCATGTGCACCTGGATGACCGCATCCCACTCCTCTTCCTTCATGTTGACCAGCATGCGGTCGCGCAGGATGCCCGCGTTGTTGACCACGACGTCGAGCCCGCCGAAGGTGTCGACCGCCTGCTCGATCATCTGCTTCGCCTGCTGGAAGTCGGAGACGTCCGCCCCGTTCGCGACCGCTTCGCCGCCGGCCGCCTTGATCTCGGCCACGACCTCGTCGGCCGGCCCCATGTCGCTGCCCGTCCCGTCGCGGGCGCCCCCGAAGTCGTTGACGACGACCTTCGCGCCGTGGGCGGCGAGCATGAGGGCGTATTCGCGACCGATGCCTCGGCCGGCGCCGGTCACGATGCAGACGCGGTCTTCGCAGAAGGTGCTCATGGGGGGCTCCTGGCGGCACGGGCGGATCGGAGCGAGCGCGCAGCCGCGGGCCGCGGCGCCGGCTGCGAGATCGACGGATAGCACGGGCGACCGGGCCGGGCGCGGAACGCCGCGTCGGGAGGAGGCGGCCACGCGACGGCGGCGTACACTCCGGCGCGTCGCGCCCTCTCGCCTCGGCGCGCCCTTCCGGAGACCCGACCTTGGCGGATGCCGCCCGACTCGCCACGACCCTCGAACGCCTCGACGGCCGGGGCTACAAGGCCTATCGCGACATCGAGGGCGCGTGGAATTTCGCCGAGTCCACCCTCTTCGTCGACCGCGTCCAGAGCGATCCCTTCGCCGCGCCGTCGAAGCTCCGGATCCGCGTCGACGCGGAGGTCGCCGCCCTTCCGGGCGGTCTGCAGACCGACCGGACCCGCGAGATCGCGAGTGCCAGCTGGCTCGCGCGCGCCTTCCGCGAAGCGATCCGCGCGGTCGGCCCGAGGCGAACCGGCACCGGAAAGGGAGGCCTGATCGCGATCGACGCAGGCGGCCCCGAGGTCCTCGAGCGGACCGCCGTCGTGTTCGGCGACGGCTGGATCGAAGCCCGCATCGAAGTCGGCCTCCCCGCCGCCGGCCGCCGCGCGCTCGGTCGGGAGGCGGCGGTGCTGCTCACGCGCGCCCTGCCCGAGATCGTGACCCGGAGCTGGATCGACCGGTCCGCCGAGGACGATGCGCGGCTCGTCCACTTCGTCGACTGCGTCTCGAACCAGGAGGCCATCCGCGGGCGGCTCGCCGAGCACGGACTCGTCGCCTTCGTCGGCGAAGGCGCGATCCTCCCTCGCGAGAGCGGCGCGAGCGAGCGACCGATGGCCGCCGACGCCGCGATTCCGTTCGAGCCGCCGGACGCCTTCGCGGTCGAGCTCGAGGTGCCCCACGCCGACGCGGGCATGCCGGGCGCCCTCTGGCGCGGGATGGGGGTCCCGCGCGGCGTCGTCCTGCTCGTCGGCGGGGGCTATCACGGCAAGTCGACGCTGCTCCGTGCGCTCGAGCACGGCGTGGTCCCGCACGTGCCTGGCGATGGTCGCGAGACCGTCGTGACCGACCCGGCCATGGTCAAGGTCCGCGCGGAGGACGGCCGCGCCGTCACGGGCGTCGACATCCAGGGCTTCATCGACCGCTTGCCTCCGGGCGCCGGCGACGCTCCACCGAAGGACACCGCCGCGTTCTCCACGACCGACGCCAGCGGCAGCACGAGTCAGGCCGCGAACATCGCCGAGGCGATCGAGGCGGGGGCGACCGGACTCCTCGTCGACGAGGACACCTCGGCCACGAACTTCATGGTCCGCGACGCGAGGATGCAGGCGCTGATCCACCCGAAGGACGAGCCGATCACCCCCTTCGTCGATCGCGTGCGCGCGCTCCACGACGAGCTCGGTCTCTCCACCGTCCTCGTGATGGGCGGGTCGGGCGACTACTTCGGACTCGCCGACGCCGTGATCGAGCTCAAGGGCTACCGGCCGCGAGACGTGACCGAGCGGGCCCACGCGATCGCGGCCGAGGCGCCGGACGGGGAACGCCCTGCCCCATCGACCCCGCTCCGCCGACCCGCGGATCGCGTCCCGTTCCGCGAGAGCTTCGATGCCCGCCGTGGCCGCCGCGACGTCAAGTTCTCGAGCCGCGACCGCGAGGAGATCGTCTACGGCACGACCGGGATCGACCTGCGCGCTGTCCCGCAGCTCTTCGACCCGAGCCAGACCCGCGCCATCGCCGGCGCCCTCCATTTCGCGGCGGAGCACTTCGTGGACGGGGAACGCAGCCTGGCGCAGGTGCTCGATCGCCTCGAAGCCTTCCTCGACGAAGAAGGCCTCGACGGACTCGATCCCTTCCACCGGCCGGGCCGACACCCGGGCGCCTTCGCCCGCCCGCGACGCTTCGAGATCGCGAGCGCGATCAACCGGATGCGGTCGCTGCGGGTGGCCGCGCGCTGAAACGCATCGAGGCAGGCGAGTCGCCGATACCGGTGACCTGGCCTGCCTCGAGGGAACGCTGAGCAGAACTGGAGAAGCGGTGCTCGCCCTCTACCAGCCCGCCAGATCCGCGGCGCGATCCCGATGGAGGCGCGGCGTTCCGAGGAACACGCGGTTCTGCATGGCGCGCTTGAACCAGATCTGGGTGTCGCCCTCCCAGGTGTAGCCGATGCCGCCGTGGGCTTCGGTCGCGTCGCGCGCGATCCGGGAGTAGCGGTCGCAGAGGTGGCTCTTCGCAATCGCCGCCGTTCGAACGGCCTCGTCCGGCACGTGGTCGAGGGCGTGGGCCGCGAACCAGTAGAGCGCGCGGGCCGGCTCGATGTCGATCGCCATGTCGGCGAGCTGATGCTTCAGCGCCTGGAAGTGGCCGATCGTGACGCCGAACTGCTCGCGGCTCTTGGCGTACTCGACGCTCATGTCGACCAGCTTGCGAGCGCCGCCGAAGGCGTCGGCGGCGATCAGGACGAGACCGACGTCGCGGACGCGACCCGCCGTCTCGAGGTCGCTGTTCTCGAGCACCTCGCACTCGGCGTTCTCGAAGGTCACGATCGCGAGGCGCCGCGTGCGGTCGGCACCCTCGTAGCGCTGGATCTCGACGCCCGCGGCGTTTCGATCCACGACGGCCATCCGACCCCCGGCGAGGCCGACGACGAAGTAGTCCGCCTGCTCGCCGAACTCGACGATCTCCTTGGTTCCGGAGATCGCCCCCGTCGTGCCGCTCGGCGCGGCGAGGGTCCACTGTTCGGGCAGCCAGACGCCGCCGTCTTCGGCGAAGGCGACGCTCGCGAGATGCTCACCGCTCGCCAGGGAGGGCAGCATCCGGGCGCGCTGCTCGTCGTTGCCCGCGCGGTTGATCGACTCGGTCGCGAGGGCGTGACCCAGGAAGGGGACGGGCGCGGCGTGCTCGCCGAGGGTCTCGGCGACGACGGCGAGGTCGAGGATCTCGAGCTCGCTGCCCCCGAAATCTGCGGGGAGGTGGATCCCGGCGAGTCCCATCTCGACGAGCCCCTTCCACAGGACCGGGTCGTAGCCCGAGTCGTCGTCGAAGAGCTCGCGGAGGCGGGCCATCGGGCACTCGTTCTCGATGAATTGCCCGACGGTCTCCTGGAGGAGTTGCTGTTCTTCGGAGAGATCGAAGTCCATGAGTGTTTCCTTTCGCCTTCGCGCTACTTCGAGCGCGGGGCTCTTACTTGGAGCGCTGGGCAGCCGCGTCGCGGGGCAGACCGAACCCGCGTTCGGCGATCACGTTCTTCTGGATGTTGGCCGTTCCGCCGGCGATCGCGACGCCGAGGCTCGACATGTACTGCGAGGTCCAGAGACCGTCGACGTCGCCGGCCCCCGAGGCGAGGCCGACGATGCCGCGACCATCGGGCGCCGCGACGCCGTCGTCGCCGAGGATCTCCATCGCGAGCTTGGCGACCATGTTGCCCATGTTGGTCGAGTTGACCTTGTTCATGAGCTGGATCACGCCCGCGGACTCGCCCTTCAGGTCCTTGGTCATCTGGAGGAAGCCCGAGTACTGGTGGGACTTCACGTATCCCTCGAGCTCGGCGAGACCGCGGCGGATGCTCGCGTCCTCGATCGCCGGCTTGCCGTCGATCTTCTTCTCCTTCGCGAGCTTCACGAGGCCGTTGAAGAGGTTCACCACCTGCCCGGCGGCCCCGATCCCGTTGCGCTCGTGCTTGAGCGTCGTCCGCGAGACGAGCCAGCCTTCGCCGCGGTTGCCGACGATCCAGTCCTCCGGCGTCTTGACGTCGTTGAAGAAGACCTCGTTGAACTCAGAGGACCCGGTCATCTGCTTGAGCGGGCGGACGTCGATCCCCGGCTGCTTCATGTCGATCAGCAGGTAGGAGATGCCCGCGTGCTTGGCCGCATCGGGCTCCGTCCGGACGAGGCAGAACATGAAGTCCGCCTCCATCGCCGAGCTGGTCCAGATCTTCTGACCATTGATGACCCACTCGCCGTCCACGAGCTCGCCCTTGGTCTTGAGGCTCGCGAGATCGGAGCCGGAGCCGGGCTCGCTGTAGCCCTGGCACCAGGTGACGTCGCCTTCGATCGTCGCCTGGACCCACTTCTCCTTCATCCAATCTTCACCGCGCTCGAGGAGCGTCGGCACGAGCATCATCGTCCCGATACCGCGGGGCTCCATCGGCGCACGCGCCTTCGTGAACTCTTCCGAGATCACGGCGCCCTTCATCGAGTCGGGGGGCTGCTCGGCGCCGCCGTACTGCTTCGGGATGTGGCGGTTCAGGTAGCCCGCCTCGGTCGCCTTGCGGCGGAAGGCGCGGGTCTGGTCGTCGCGGTTTCCGTCGTCTTTCGGCGGCCAGTTGTCCGCGAGGAAGGCCTGTACTTCCTTGCGGAAGGATTCGAGTTCTTCGCCGTAGCTTAAGTCCATGGTCGGTCGACTCCGTGCTCGCGCACCCCGAGCCGTGTCGACCGGGGGGCGGGTCTCTCGCCGAGCGCGACGGCAGGTCGCGCGGGCGGAAGACGGAGTCTCGTAGGTGGAGCGAGCGCCGTCAATGGCGCACGCCGGCCCTCGGAGAGGACCGCGCGTGCGGTGACGCGCACTCGAACCGAGGCTCAGGCTTCGCCGAAGGCCTCGTCGAGGAGCGCCGCGAGCTGGGCGCGGTGGATCCGGGGCGAGCCGACCGCGGGACTGGCCGCCTCCGGCCGACCGGCGACCTCGAGGTGGCGCTTGTCGCCGATGATCGCCTGCAGGCGATCGCGAACGAAGGTCCAGGCGCCCATGTTCTTCGGCTCTTCCTGGGCCCAGACCCGGGACTCGGCGCGCGCATATCGACCGTAGATCCCGGCGAGCTGCGCTTCGGGCCAGGGGTAGGGCTGCTCGATCCGGATGATCGCGACCTCGTGCTCACGCCCCGGGAGGCGCTGGGCGCGCGACTCGATCAGGTCGTAGTAGACCTTGCCCGTGCAGGCGATCACGCGACGGACGTCGTCGGCGCGCTCGGCGGCGATCGGATCGTCGATCACCTCCTGGAAGGTGCCACTCGTGAAGTCCTCGAGCTGCGATGCGGCCTTGGGATGACGGAGCAGGCTCTTGGGCGTGAAGACGACCAGGGGCGCGCGATAGCCGCGACGCATCTGACGGCGCAGGACGTGGAAGTACTGGGCCGGATTGGTGCAGTTCACGACCTGCATCGCGTCTTCCGCGCAGGTCTGCAGGAAGCGCTCGACCCGCGCGCTCGAATGCTCGGGTCCCTGCCCTTCGTAGCCGTGGGGCAGGAGCATGACCAGGCCACTCATCCGGCCCCACTTCACGTGGGCGGAAGAGATGAACTGGTCGATGATCACCTGGGCGCCGTTCACGAAATCGCCGAACTGCGCCTCCCAGAGGACGAGGGACGAGGGATCCGCCAGGCTGTAGCCGTACTCGAAACCCAGGACGGCGGCCTCGGAGAGCAGGCTGTCGTAGACCTCGAAGCGCGCCTGGTTGTCCGAGACGTGATCGAGCGGCGCGTATTCCTCGCCCGAGTCCTGATCGACGAGGACCGCGTGGCGATGGGCGAAGGTCCCGCGCGACGAGTCCTGGCCCGAGAGTCGGACCGGCGTGCCTTCGAGCAGGAGCGAGCCGAAGGCGAGGGCCTCGCCGAGGCCCCAGTCGATGCCGGTCCCGTCGGTGGCGCATTTCGCTCGCGCGTCGAGAATCGCCTGCAGCTTCTTGTGCACGTTGAAGTAGGACGGAACGCGCGCCGTCCCCGCCGCGATCTCCGCGAGACGCTCCGCGGGGACCGCCGTCTCGACCACCTCGTCGGGACGGGTTCGCGAGAACCCGGTCCACGGCCCGCGCGGCTCGAAGGGCTCGTCCGGCCCGGGCGGCCGCGTGTGGATCGACTTGAGCGCTTCCTGCAGCGCCTCGTTCTGCTGCTCGTCGATCCGGGACGCCTCTTCCCGGGACACGCGCCCGCCGGTCACGAGCTTCTCGAGATAGAGCGTCTTGACCGACTTCTTCTCCCGGATCTTCCGGTAGAGGCGCGGCTGGGTGAACGCGGGCTCGTCGCCCTCGTTGTGGCCGTGCTTCCGGTAGCAGACGAGATCGATCACGACGTCGTCGCCGAAGCGCTGGCGATAGGCCATCGCGAGCTTCGTCACGTGGATCACCGCTTCCGGATGGTCCCCGTTCACGTGGAAGATCGGCACCTGGATCATCTTCGCGACGTCGGTGCAGTAGAGGGTCGATCGCGCCTCGGCGGGGGTCGTCGTGTACCCGATCTGGTTGTTCACGATCACGTGGATCGTGCCGCCGGTGCAATAGCCGACGAGCTGCGAGAGGTTGAGGGTCTCGGCGACGATCCCCTGCCCGGCGAAGGCGGCATCGCCGTGGATGATGACGGGAACGATCGTCTCGCCGTCCGCGTCGCCGGCGCGCACCTGCTTGGCCTTCGCGCGCCCCTCGACGACCGGGTCGACCGCTTCGAGATGGGACGGGTTCGAGGTGAGGGTCAGGTGGACCCGTTCCCCGCTCTGGGTCCGGCGATCGCTCGAGAAGCCCTTGTGGTACTTCACGTCGCCCGAGCCGAACGGGGCGTCGACGTCGGGGGAATCCTCGAACTCGGAGAAGATCTGCTCGTAGCTCTTGCCGAGGGTGTTCGCGAGGACGTTCAGGCGGCCGCGATGGGCCATGCCGATCACGATCTCGCGCACGCCGAAGGACGGCGAGTTCTCGACGATGTGGTCGAGGAGCGGGATCAGCGACTCGCCGCCTTCGAGGGAGAAGCGCTTCTGCCCGAGGAACTTCGTGTGGAGGAAGCCTTCGAAGAGCTCCGCGGCGGCGAGCTGCTCGAGGATCCGGCGACGTTCGCCGTCGTCGAGGTTCGGATGGTTCTGCCCTTCTTCCATCACCTCGCGCAGCCAGGCCTTGCGACCGGGATCCTGGACGTGGGTGAACTCGACGCCGATCGGACCGCAGTAGGTCTTGCCGAGGCGCGTGAGGATCTGGCGCAGGGTCTGGACGGAGCCGCCGGGCAGGTCGCCGGCGATGAAGGGCTCGTCGAGGTTCTCGTTGCCGAAGCCATAGTGGGCCGGATCGAGCTCCGGGAAGTAGGTCGACTGGCCGCCGAGCGGATCGCTCTGGGCGATGCGGTGACCGCGGGCGCGATAGGAATGGATCATGCGCAGGACGCGGGCGTGCTTGTCGGCGGTGTGAAGGAGCGTCGTGTGGTCGGTCACTGCGCCCGGGGCCGCCGGCGCCGAAGCCAGGGCATCGAGGACACCGATGCTCGGTCCCTCGCTCGACGACTCGGTCGTTCCGATCGAGGCGGGAGCAGCGACCGGCGCCGCGGGACCCGGCGTCGACGGCGGTGCGGGGGCCGCCTGGGCGGGCGCGACGGGCGCGGCGGGCGCGGCGCGTCGGATCTCGTCGCGGACGGCGCGAGGGTCGACCACGCCGCCAAACTCCACGCGCCAGCTCTCGTCCACGGAGCGGGCGTCGACCCGGTACTGGTCCTCGACCTCCTCGACCCAGCCCGCGTTGATGCCGAACTGCTGGAGGTAGGGCGAATCCGGAGCCACCGGCTCGTCGAGCTCGGCCTCCGCGTTCGAGTGGGACGGGTTCGCGTCGGACTTTGCCATCTGGGCCTCTACGTTCGCGGACGAGCGCGGGGGGTGGGTCGCGGCCTCGGGAACGAGGGGAGCATACAAGCCATCGGCGCGCGCGGCGCGATTCTCAACCCCGGGAAAGCCCGGTTTCCGCTGGCCAGGCCGACCCGCCTCGACCGATAATCCGGGCGTGCCCCTCGGTCCGCCTCTCCGCCGCTCCTTCTACGCCCGGGACGCCCGCGACGTCGGCCCCGCGCTGATCGGCTGTCGCCTGGTCCACCGCCTCCCGGACGGTGAACGCCTGATCGTCCGACTGACCGAAGTCGAAGCCTATCTCGGCGACGGCTCCGACCCCGCCTCGCACGCGCACCCGGGACCGACCCCGCGCAACCGCACGATGTTCGGCCCGGCCGGGCGGCTGTACGCCTATCGAAGCTATGGCATCCACACCTGCGTGAACGTCGTCTGCGAGGTCGAGGGGCGGGCGGCGGCGGTCCTGCTCCGT
The DNA here is from genome assembly GCA_024742285.1 of bacterium. Lineage (NCBI taxonomy): Bacteria > bacterium. The sequence continues at coordinate 14,166 of JANSYR010000026.1, forward strand.
GCGGCGGAGCCCCTCGCCGGCCTCGAGGCCATGCGGCACCGGCGCGGCCTGCCGGTGGAAGCGCGCCGAACCCAGCTCACCGTCGGTCCGGGTCGACTCGGCCAGGCGCTGGGACTCTCTCTCGCCGACGACGGTCGCTCCCTCCTCGGTGGCGTGCTGACGCTCCACGCGCGGGAGGAAGACGCGGTCTCCGTCGCCGCCGGTCCCCGGGTCGGGATCACGAAGGCCCCCGACCTGCCCTACCGGTACTTCGAGGCTTCCGAAGGCACACGGCCGACGCGATGGGTCTCGGCCTTCCGCCCGGGACGGCGCAAGCCGCGTCCGTAGCGGCTCGCGCGGGACGATCTCCCGGGCCGGGCGAGCCGGGCTACTTCTTGCCCGGTCCCGGCGCCAGGATCGCGGAGACGACGAGCCGCGCGCCCCCGTCGTTGCGGATCCCGTGCGGGACGCCGGAGGGCGCGATCAGCATGACGCCGGGCTCCATCGGCAGCTCACGATCCTCGAGCAGGAACGTGCCCCTTCCCTCGAGCACCTGATAGACCTTGTCCATGCCCTCGTGCGCGTGCAGCGCGTGCTCCTGCCCGGGCTCGAAGCAGTTCAGTCCGACCAGGATCCGGTCGGACTCGAACAACGTCGACTTGCCCATCTTCTCGTCCTTGAAGACGGCGAAGGATTCGGGGCGCAGGGTATCCGGATGTTCGGGCAGGTCGGGCATGAGATCTTCCATTTCGTGGCGAACGGTCGCGAAGGGTTCGAGGCGATTCTGGGTGATTCAGGGAATAGCGCGACCCGATCGATCGTCTCGTAGGAGCGCGGCCACGCAGTCGAGCGCCGCCTGCGGTGCTTCGAGCGGGAAGAGATGGCCGAGGTCCCGGCTCTCCACCCACGCGTCCGGCATCCGCGCCGCGATCGCCTCGTAGGTCGCGAGCGCGAAATTACCGCGCTGGGCGTGGACGAACAAAGTGCGGGCGCGCACGTCCTCGACGTCCTCGGCACAGACGCTCGAGCTGTCGCCGTCGAAGATCGCCGCCTCGATCTCGCGATCGCACTTGAGCCTGATCTCGTCCCCGTCGTCGGTCTCGACCATCCCCTCGCCGACGTAGAGCGCGAGCGCTTCGGGCGTGAAGTCGGCGAAGAGTCCGCGGGTGCGACAGTGGTCGTAGGCCGCGGCGAAGGACGGGAAGCGGTCCCGGCGCTTGCGCGTCGCCTCGGCGAGACCGGACCCACGGCGAGCGTGCGTGCCTCCCTCGACGGGCTTCGGACGGAGGACGGGATCGCAGAGCAGGAGCCGGTCGATCGGGGTCCGCCCCAGGCTCGCGGCCCGCAGGAGCAACGCGCCGCCGAAGGAGTGGCCCAGGGCCAGCGCGACCCGGTCCTGACCGGTCTGCTCGCGCGCGGCTGCGACTGCCCGTTCGACGTCGCGCGCGAGGACATCCCAGTGGTACGCGTCGCGCTCCGGCACGACGGGGGTCGAGTTGCCGTGTCCCCGACAGTCCATCGCGACCACCCGGAAGCGGTCCCGGAGCGCATGCGCGATCGGCGCCAGCGTCTCGGCGCAGAAGCCATTGGCGTGATGGAAGAAGGCCAGCGGCCCCTCGCCGCCCCAGTCGATCAGCGCGATCTCGACGTCGTCGCTCGCCCCGGGCACCCGCGTCCGCGTGATCCCCGAGAGCGTCTTCCGGGCGCTCGCCCAGGCCTCGCCCCAGTCGGTCTCCTGCACCGTCGCCACGTCGCCCGTCCCCTGCCCAGCCGGGGTCGCCCCGCCGGCCTGTTCCGATCGATTCCGCGCCCGGACCCGTGCGAACGGCCTATGCTCGCCTCGTGCCGAACCCCCTGCATGCCTTCGATTCTTCGCTCCGAACCCGCGTGGGTACGCACCTCGACGGATTCGAATCCCGCTGCCTCGCCGACGCGCGTCCGGACCTCCGCCCCGCCGCCGTCGCCCTCGTCATCACCGCCGACGCCGAGGGCCGCGCCTGCTTCCTGATCACCCGTCGGCCGGGCAACCTCCGTCGCCACGCGGGACAGTGGGCGCTGCCGGGCGGTCGCCTCGATGAAGGCGAGACCGCGGTCCAGGCAGCGCTCCGCGAGACCCACGAGGAGATCGGATTGACGCTCTCCGAGGAGAACGTGCTCGGCCGGCTCGACGATTTCCCGACGCGCTCCGGATTCCGGATGACGCCGATCGTCTGCTGGTGCGAGCCGGGGCAGACCCTACGCCCGAATCCCGAGGAGGTCGAGCGACTCCACGTCGTGCCCCTCGACGAGCTCGAGAAGCCCGAGGTGCCGGTCCTGCGAGAGATCCCGGAGAGCGATCGGCCCGTCCTGTCGATCCCGATGCTCGGGACGCTGATCCATAGCCCGACCGCCGCCGTCCTCTACCAGATGCGCGAAGTCGTCCTGAACGGGCGCGACACGCGCGTCGCCCACTACGAACAACCCCTCTTCGCCTGGAAATAGACCGGGCCCGGGAGATGCGCATGCCCCTCGACTCCGTTCCGCGAAGCGGCCAGCACATCGTCGAAGCCGTCCGTGCCCTCCACGAACCGATTCGAGCCGCCGCCGACGAGATCGAGAAGCTCGGCCGGATGACCGAAGGCGTCGTGGACGCGCTCCGCGACGCGGGCGTCTTCGGCATGGCGATGCCCCAGGCAATGGGCGGCCCCGAGGCGGATCCGATCACGCAGTTCGAGGTCTCGGAGACCCTGTCGAGAGCGGACGCCTCGGTCGGCTGGATCGTCACGATCGCCTCGGATACCGGCTTCTACGCCGCGCGCCTTCCCCAGGCGACGGCGGAAGAGATGTTCGAGGACCGCGAGACGATCACGGCGAGCGTCCTCGTTCCCAAGGGCATCGCCCGCCCGGTCGACGGCGGCTACCGCGTCTCCGGCCACTGGGGCTTCGGCAGCAGCAGCCTCCACGCCGCCTGGTTCGGCGGCAGCTGCCTGATCGTCGACCCGGACGGGAAGCCCGCCGAGGGGGCCCCGCCGAACATCCGGACATTCTTCTTCCCCGCCCGCGACGTCACCGTCCACGACAACTGGCACACGACGGGCCTGACCGGAAGCTGCAGCAACGACTGGAGCGTCGACGACGTCTTCGTGCCCGCGGATCGGACGCTCTCCATCTTCGAGCCCGCGCGAATCGATCGCCCGCTCTACGCGTTCCCGTGGCTCCTCATCTCGAACACCCCGGGCGTGGCCCTCGGGCTCGCGCGCGCCTCGATCGACGCGCTCGTCGAGCTCGCCCACGAGAAGACCACCATGGGCGGCGGCCGCCTCGAAGACGACCTCCACGTCCAGACCCGCGTCGGCCGCGCCGAGGCCGAGCTCGCTGCGGCTCGTGCCTACATCTACGACGCGACGGCCACGATGTGGGGCCGACTCTGCGAGGGCCGCGAGCCTTCGATGGAGGAGCGCGCCCACTTCCGCGTGGCCGGTGTCCACGCCTTCAAGACCGGCCAGCGGATCGTCGCCGACATGTACCAGTCGGGGGGCGGATCCGCGCTCTACCGGAAGAGCCCCCTCGATCGCTACTTCCGCGACTCCGCCACCATCTCCCAGCACGCCTTCGCCAACGAGAATGCCTTCGGCGAAGTCGGCCGCGCCTTCATGGGCCTCGACCCGAAATCGGCGCTCCTCTGAGAGATCAGTTCACCGCGCGGTCGCGGCCTTCCCAGTACGGCGCGCGGAGGTTCCGCTTGAGGAATTTTCCGGGGCCCGACTTCGGCAGCACGTCGTCGTGCAGATCGATGCCCTTCGGAACCTTGTAGCCGCCGAGAGAAGCCCGGCAGAACTCGACGAGATCCTCGGGCGTCACGCCCCCGGTGCCCGGTCGGAGATGGACCGCGGCGTAGACCGCCTCGCCCCACTTCTCGTCCGGCACGCCGAAGACGGCGGCCTCGAGCACGTCGGGATGTCTGTAGAGCACCTCTTCGACCTCGGTCGAATAGACGTTCTCTCCGCCGGACACGATCATGTCCTTCGAACGGTCGACCAGGAAGACGTAGCCGCCCTCGTCCATGTAGCCGAGATCGCCGGTCCAGTAGGCGCCGTCGCGCAAGGCCTCCGCCGTCTGCTCGGGCTTGTTCCAATAGCCCTGCATCACGTTCGGCCCGCGTACGACGACCTCGCCGACCGCGCCCGCCTGCAGCGGCGACCCATCTTCCGCGAGGATCTCGATCGCGACGCCGACCGCCGCTGGCCCACAGGATCGGATGCGGTCGTCGTCGAAGAGATCCTGCTCCCCACGAAACACGGTCGCGAGGGGCGACAGCTCCGTCGCGCCGTAGATCTCCACCAGCTCGGCCGAAGGAATCGCCTCGTGGACGCGTTTCAGGAGGGGACTCGCGATCGGCGAGCCGCCGTGGGCGATCCATCGCATCGAGTCCAAACGTCGAGGTCGCGCCTTCTGCGCTTCGACCATCGCGCCCAGCATCGTCGGCACCCCGATCGTGCCGGTGCAGGCCTCCTGCTCGATCAGGTCGAGGGCCGCGTCGGGGGCGAACGCGGGAAGCAGCACCTGCTTCCCCCCGGTCCAGATGCTCCCCATCACGCCGTTCGACCCGGCCGCATGGAAGAGGGGCGCCATCACGAGCATCGAATCGCTCGCCCGCTGCGGAATCGCGTTCAACCAGTGCCAGGTATTCGCGAGCAGGTTGCGGTGGCTGAGCATCACGCCCTTCGACGCCCCGGTCGTCCCGCCCGTATAGAAGAGGCCCGCGAGGTCGTCCTCCACGACGTCCGTGGCGAAGTCGGCTTGATCCGCAGCGGCCAACAGCGACTCCCACTCGTCGGGAATCCGGATCACGCGGTCGACGCAATCGGCCAGCTTGCCCGGCTCGCGATCCGTGAGCAGGACCTTCGCGCCCGCGTCGTTCAAGGCGTAGACGAGCTCCGGCTCGGCGTGTCGCGTGTTGAGCGGAACCACCACGCGCCCGTGGGCGGGAACGGCGGCGTAGACCTCGACGTACTGACGGCTGTTGTCCGCCCAGATCGCGACACGGTCGCCGCGACCGATCCCGAGCTCGTCGAGGACGCCACCGAGCCGACGACACCGCCCCACGAACTCGGCGTACGTGTGGCGCTCGTTTCTGCAGACCGTTGCGGTCCGCTCGGCATGGGTTCGCAGCGCGTGTCGAAGCGGGTCGGCGAACGTGTGCACGGGCGATCCTCCGGCCTGTCGAAGGCGACTACTTGCCGGCGCCGCCCAGGTTCAGAAGCGGAAGCGGCGACGGTGAGTTCGAGTCCATGAAGTAGAGCTTCGCCGCCGGGTCCTCGGCCATCTTCTTGAGGGCCTCGAGGCTCTGGAGCTGGATGTAGGCCGGGTTCCCGGACGCCGCCTTGTTGATCGTCGCGATCTCGTAGGCCTTCGCGTCGGCGAGGATCCGGAGTCGCTTGGCGTCTTCTTCCGCGGCGCGACGCGACGCGACGGACTGGGCCACCTGCTGCTCCTGCTCGAGCTTCACGCGTTCGAGCTCGGCACGCTGGCGCTCGACCTCCTGCTCGCGCTCCTTCTTCCGGCCGATCGCCTCGGCGAGCACGAGCGGCAAGTTGATGTTCCGGAGCAGGACCTCTTCGACGAGGATGCCCTTCGACGCGACGTACTCGGAGAGCTGCTTCTGGATCTCTGCCGCGAGGGCGACGCGGACCTCGTCCTTGAAGAGGTCCTCTGCGCGTTCGACGGTCGTGCCGAGCTCGCGCACCAGCGACCGGACGGTCGGCTTGAGATGGACGTCCTTCAGGCGCTCCTTGTCGCCGGTATCACGGATGATCTCGGCGGCGCGGGTCGCGTCGAGGCGCCACTGGATCGAGAGGTCGACCGTCGAGAGGAGCTGATCGCGAGTCGGGACCTCCATCTTCGACAGCTGGTACGTGTCCTGGCGAGCGTCGAGGTCCTTCCACGAGAGGAGCGGGTTCACGAAGTGGAGACCTTCGGGATAGGACTCGTCGTGGACCTCACCGAAGAGGATCGCGACACCGACGTGGCCAGCGGGCACGGCGTGCAGGAAACGCTGGCCGAACATGAGCACGAGCAGCGCGGCGAGAAGAATGATGGCGAACTTCGGATTCACGAGGACCCCTCCAAGCGACCGGTCCGGGCCGACCGACCGTGGCGGACTCTATCAGATCCGCGTACGGGCGTCCGAACCGGAACGAGGCTAGGCGGGGTGTCGCCAGCGGCCAGCGGCGCGTCAGGCGATGGCCTTGGCGTCTCTCAGCTTCGCGATGTCTTCGTTCGAGAAGCCGAAGTCGCCGAGGACCTCGTCGGTCTGATCGCCCGGGTGGGGCGGCACACGCTCGAGGGTCGCCTCGGTGCGGCTGAAGCGCGGCGACGGCGCGGGCTGGACCACGCCGGCGAAATCCACGTAGGTCTTGCGCGCCTTGATGTGCGGATGGTCCGGCGCCTCGTCCAACGAGAGGACGGGGGCGAAGCAGATGTCGGTCCCCTCCATCAGCTCACACCACTGATCCCGGGTCCGCGTCTTGAAGAGCGTCTCGAAGCGGGCCTTGAGGAGCGGCCAGCCGGACCGGTCCATCTGGGCGGGCACGTTCTTGTCGTCGGCGAGGCCGAGCTTGTCCATCAGCTCCGCGTAGAACTGGGGTTCGATCGAACCGAGGGAGATGAATTTCCCGTCGCTCGTCTCGTAGGTCTCGTAGAAGTGGGCGCCGGTATCCAGGAGGTTGGTCCCGCGACCGCCGTCGCCCCAACCGCCCATGGCCTTCATCCCCGAGAAGAAGGCCATCAGCGTCGATGCGCCGTCGACCATCGCCGCGTCGACGACCTGCCCCTTCCCCGAGTTCGCCCGCTCCGCCAACGCGCAGGCCACGCCGAACGCGAGGAGCATGCCGCCACCGCCGAAGTCGCCGACCAGGTTGAGGGGCGGCACCGGGTTCTCGCCCTGGCGGCCGATTCCCTCGAGGGCCCCGGCGAGGGCGATGTAGTTGATGTCGTGGCCGGCAGCGTGGGCCATCGGACCTTCCTGCCCCCAGCCCGTCATGCGACCGAAGACGATCTTCGGGTTGCGCTCGAGGCAGACGTCCGGCCCGAGTCCGAGGCGTTCCATCACGCCCGGCCGGAAGCCTTCGACGATCACGTCCGCCTGCTCGACCATCTTGAGCACGGTCTCGATTCCGTCGGGCGACTTGAGATCGACCGCGACGCTCCGACGTCCTCGGGCGAGCACGTCCTTCGACGGCCCGCTCATCTCGCGAACGTTGCCGGCGCGATCGATTCGCACGACGTCCGCCCCCATGTCGGCGAGCATCATGCAGCAGAAGGGGCCGGGGCCGATGCCCTGGATTTCGAGGACTTTCACGCCAGCGAGGGGGCCAGTGGACATCGAGCGATTCTCCGTGCGCGGGTTGGAATGGGTGCGCGAGCATACCCGATTCCGCGGCAGGCGATCGGCGTCGAGGGAGACCCTGCGAAACGGCCGAGTTCGGTAGCCAGAGGCGCCGGAACGAGACGCGACACGCGAGGCCGCCGGGCAATTCGGCGTTCGGATTCTCGAGCCGAACGTGCCGATCGCGCGGCGCCCTACTCCTCGAAGGTGTTCTCCGCCTCGCCCGTGAGCACCGCCTTCAGGACCTTCCCCGTCGCGTTGCGCGGGAGCGGCTCGTCGGTGAACTCCACGTAGGTCGGGACCTTGTAGTAGGCGAGGGTCTCGGCGACGAAGTCCTTGAGCGTCTGCTCGTCGAGGGTCTGCCCGGCTCGCAGGCGGACGATCGCCTTCACCTCCTGGCCGAGCGTGCGGTGCTCGACGCCGACGACCGCGACCTCCTCGACGGCGGGGTGGTCGTCGATCCGGTTCTCGATCTCGAGCGGATAGATGTTCTCCCCGCCGCGGATGATCATGTCGCGCTTACGCGAGGCCAGGAAGAGCAGACCGTCGCGCATCTGTCCGATGTCCCCGGTGCGCAGCCAGCCGTCGTCGAAGAAGGTCTCCTTCGTCGCCGCTTCGTTTCGCCAATAGCCGAGCATCACGTTCGGGCCGCGAACGCAGATATTGCCGTCGACCCCGTCCGGCAGGCGCTTGCCCTCGTCGTCGAAGATCGCCACGTCGTTGCCCGGCAGGGTCCGGCCGGCCGTATCCGGATGCTCCGCGAGCATCGGGCCGAGCGCCATCGAGCACAGCCCGCCGCACTCGGTCAGGCCGTACCCGACGTTGAAGTCCTTCGCGGCGTTCGGGAGCTTCTCCCGGATCGTGCGCTGGAGGTCGGGGGAGAACGCGGAGCCGCCGCCGCCGACCGATCGCACGTGCGCGAATCGCTTCGGGTCGAAGGAAGGATGCTCGAGCAGCCGCCAGAGCTGGGTCGTGATCCCGCCCCAACGCGTCACGCCCTCTTCCTCCGTCAGACGGAAGATCTTCTCCTCGTCGAATCGCCCGGTCGTCCACACGGACTTCATTCCGGCGGCCGGCCCCATGAGCGCACCGCTCTGGAACCCCGACACGTGGAAGAGCGGATTCGAGGCGATCCCGACCAGCGGCGGAAGGTTCTGCGCCTCCGGTCCCGGCGGGTTCATCATGAACTTGACCGCACCATTGCAGAAGTTGATCTGCAGGAAGGCGATGAAGTTGCGGTGGGAGATCATCGCCCCCTTCGGCCGTCCCGTCGTCCCGCTCGTGAACATGAGCGCCGCGCAGTCGTCTTCGTCGATCGGCGTGTCCGGAAGCGGCGCCCCCTGGTCGTGGTTCACGTACGCGTCGAACGCGTCTTCGAAGAGGACGGTCGGAACCCCGAAGTCCTTGCCCTCGAACCGCTTCAGGCGACCCCGGTCCACGAAGAGGACGTCGGGCTCACCGAGCTCGACGCCGTACTCGATCTCGTCACCCTGCCACCACCCGTTCATCGCGACGACCGTGCCGCCGAGCACGAGCGTCCCCCAGGCGGTCAGGATCCACTCGGGGCAGTTCGCGGCGAGGATCGCGACGCGGCTGCCTTGTCCGATCCCGTGCTTCTCTGCGAGCGCGGCGGCGACCGAAGCGACCATGCGCTCGTGCGACGCGAAGGTCCAGCGCTCGCCGGTGTCCCAGATCGCGAGATCGGCGTCTCCGTGCTCGAGCGAATTCACGAGTACTTCGCGCAGGTTCCGCGGTCGGTTCTTGAACACGGGCATTCGGACCCCGCGCACGTCCTCGAGAGCGAGCTCGAAGGGGCTCCCGGGACCGGTGATGCGCGCGACCGCTTCGTCGTAGTTCAGCTCGGACATGGATGCTCTCCCTCGCGAGGAGAGCCTCGGTCTCCTCGCCGTCCAACGGTAGGCGCTGGCTCGACCGGAGACCACGCGGTCCGGCTAGCGGTAGAAGCGCTCGTAGACGTGGAGGCTCCGCTGAACGCGCTTCACGTACGCGCGCGTCTGGTCGTAGGGGATGTTCTCGACCCAGACGTCGTCCTCGAGCTTCCCGGCGTCGCCCTGCAGCCAGATCGAGACCCGCCGCGGTCCCGCGTTGTAGCTCGCGATCGCTGCGGAGAGTCGTCCGTCGAAACGGCGGGCCAGCTGGTCGAGATAACGCGCGCCGAGGGCGATGTTGGTCTCCGGGTCGAAGAGGTCCTCGACCTCGAAGTCCGGGCGATCGTGCTGGCGGGCGAGCTGCGTCGCGGTCGAGGGCATGAGCTGGAGGAGACCCAGCGCGCCGACCGAGGAGCGCGCGTCGACGCGGTAGTGGCTCTCCTCGCGCATGATCGCCTGGACGAGCGCGGGCTCGATCGACGCCTCCGCCGGGAAGACCGCCTCGATCGTCTCGCGGTGGGCCGGCGGCCAGGCGAGCCACCAGAGGGCTTCGCGTCCGGGCTGGAGTCCGCGGGCGAGCGAATCCGCGTAGGCGATCACCACGAGCTCGTTCGCGCGGTGGTAGTCGCCGACCCGCGCGAGCAGGACGCCGACCTGCGTGCGGTCGTGGAAGCCGCGCACCCGCCTCGCGGCGAAGCGCAGCTCGTCCCGGGCGAGGTCGTCGAGCCCCGCCTCGATCAACAGGGCCGCGCGCTCGATCGTCTCGTCGTCGATCCGGCGCGTCCCCTCCGCGAGCGCTCGCCCCTCCGGCGCGAGCCCCCCGTCGTCGAGGCCGAGTCGCTCGCGGGCGCGCCAGCCGTAGTACGTGAGCGGGAAGTCGCGGGCGAGCGCTTCGAGCCCGCTTCGCTCCGCCTTCCGGTCCCCCGCCCTTCCCGCCGCACGTGCCCGCCAGTAGGTCGGCCGGAGCGCGGCGATCGGATCGTCGGTCCGTTCGACGAGGACCGAGAACGTGTCCCGCGCATCGCCGAACGCTTCCGTCTTGAACTGCGCCCAGCCCTCCCGCCAGAGCGCGAGTCGCGTCCGCTTCGGATTCACGTCGATCGCCGCGGCCAGACGGAACCGGTCGATGGCGCGATCCATCTCGGCGCGATCCTCGTAGAGCGTCCCTGCCAGATAGAGCGCCCAGCTGGCGAGCTCGCGATCGTCCCCCTCGGCCACGCGTGCGAACTCTTCGAGGGACCCGTCGACGTCTCCGCTCCGCGCCAGGCTGCGGGCACGCCAGAACCGGGCCTCGACATCGGGAAGGAGGGATCCGAACGCCTTCGCAGCGGAGGGGTACTTGCGTTCGCGGAAGAGCGCCCGCGCCCGGCCCATCTTCGCACGGCGCACCTGCGACGGATCGAGGGTCTTCGCGATCGCCGTTTCGTAGAGCTCGAGCGCCTCGCCCGGATGGCCCGCCTCGAGGGCGGCCTGCGCGCGCTCGAGCACGACCGGCCCGGCGAGCAGAGAGGCCGGCACCTGCTCGGTCGCGACCGCGACGTCCCCGAAGTTTCGATCGAGCAATACGCGCGGATCGACGCCGGCCTCGAGGCTGCCGGTTCGCTGGCGCGACTCGACGATCGCGAGCTGGATCGACTCGCGAACGGCCTGATCCTCGGGCCCGGCCTCTCCGAGCACCGCGTTCCAGGCGAGCTCGGCGCCCCGCGGATCCCCGCCCATCGCGAGCGCCTCCCCGCGCAGCACGCCGAGCGCCGCGCGCAGCGCATCGCTCTTCGCCGCCATCGGGTCCTCGAGCGCGCTCGAAGCGACGCGAACCGCTTCGTCCCCGCGCCCTTCTGCGATCAGGATCCGCACGCGAAGCAGCTCCGCGTAGCCGGCGAGCGCTTCCGCGGGACGCACGTGCGCGAGGGTCGCGCGCGCCTTCGCGATCCGGCCCGCGTCGAGGTGGGCGCGCGCCATGCCGAGCGCCTTCGCGCCGGCGCGCTGGGCCGGGGTGAGCGCGGCGAGCGGATCCGCACCGCCGGGCCCTTCGTGGAGCGGCCCTGCAATCACCGCGGGAGCGAGCGCGAAACAAGTCGCGATCAGGAGAGCGAGGACGGTGAGCCCCTGACGCCCTCGACGTTCGATTGCCCTCTCCACTCCGCGCATTCCCTCTCGACTCCCCCGACCCGACGGTTCGTGCAAGACTAGCCCGCCCGGTGCGCCGGTGAGGGCACTCGGGAGGAAGGCGGGACGACGTTGGACATCGCGATCTGGGGAGCAGGATCCGTCGGCCTCGGGCTCGCCACGTGCCTCGCGCGCGAAGGCGAGCGCCTCCTGATCGTCGGACGCGATCCCGAGACGATCGCTGCGATCGAACGGGATGGCCTCACGCGAACCGGGATCTTCGGCGAACGGCACGTCCCCGCGCGCGGGCTCGCGCCGAGCCGGGACCCGGCCGCCCTGGTCGACGTGGCGCCCGAGTGGATCCTCGTCTGCACCAAGGCCTTCGCGTCCGCGGACGTGGCCGAAGCGCTCGCACCGCTCCATGCGTCCCTCCCCGATACGACCCGCATCGTCCTATGCCAGAACGGCTGGGGCAACGAAGCGCCCTTCCTGCCCTTCTGGCCCCGGGAGCGTCTCTTCCACGCGCGCGTCATCACCGGCTTCCACCGGCGCAGTCCGAGCCGCGTCGAAGTCACGGCCCACGCGTCCCCCATCGCCTTCGGGAGTGTCTTCGGCGTCGATCCGGGTTCCGTCCCCGGCCTCGACGCCCTCGCCCACCGGGTCTCCCGCGGCGGAATCCCCGCCGAGACCACCGCGGACATGCGCGCCGTCCTCTGGGGCAAGATGCTCTACAACTGCGCGCTCAACCCGATCGGGGCGCTGACCGGACGACGCTACGGCGAGCTGACGGAGGACCCGACGACGCGGCGGCTGGTCGACGGCGTGATCCGCGAGATCTTCGCCGTCCTCGAGGTCGCGGAGATCCCGGTGGGCTGGTCGGAGGCCGGGGCGTACACCAAGCACTTCCACGACGTGCTGATCCCACCGACGGCCCAGCACGAATCGTCGATGCTCCAGGATCTGCGGGCGGGACGACGGACCGAGATCGACGCCCTGTGCGGAGCGGTCGAGCGACTCGGGCAGGAGGCGGGCGTCGACACGCCGATCGTATCGGGCCTGGCCGCCCTCGTTCGCGCCGCCGAGGGGCCGGGCGGATGACGTTCGCCTAGCGAAGCGTCGAGATCACGCCGGTCACGGATCCCCATCCGATGCAGCGCGTGAGGCGCGACCGGGTCGACGCGGGCACCCGGGAGAGATCCCGATTCCAGGGCCGATCCATGAGCGCGACCGGCAGGTCGAACTCCTCGACGAGACGGACGGCCGTATCCAGGCTGTCTTCGACGGCGAAGTCGAACTCCATCGTCCGAAGCTCGTCGAAACGGAGCGCCGGCAGGCCCGCTTCGTTCCAGGTCGGCCGCGACCACTTGTCGAGGTGATGGAGGGCCGTGTGGGCCACGTCGTAGCGCGCGAGCCAACGTCGCGAGGCGGCGTTGGACGCGGGCGGACGGCCCGTCACCAGATGGACCTCGTGCCCGGCTCCGTGCCAGTCGCCGACGGTCCGCACGCCTTCGCCGACGGGCTCGATCCGCTCGAGGACTTCGTCCTCGTGGGCGCGCGCCATGAACGCCCGGATCTCCGCCTCGTCGAGCGCGAAGGACTTCTCGAGATCGAAGTGCCGGACCTCCTCGACCTCGACACGGCGGCCGTGGGTCTCGTCGAGCAGATCGATCAGGGACTCGATCGTCCGCGCGAGGACGTCGTCGATGTCGACGTAGATCCTCACGTGGCGCGGGGGCGCGCGGCGAGCGCGGCCAGCGGCGCCTTGGCCTTGTCGAGGGATTCGACGTACTCCGCCTCGGGCTTCGAGTCGGCGACGATCCCGCCGCCCACGTGGAGGTGGGCCTGCGTTCCGTCGTGGACGATCGTCCGGATGACGACCGACAGGTCCAGTCCACCGCGGACGTCGAAGTACCCGAGCGCCCCGGCGTAGACCCCGCGTCGGACGGATTCGAGCTCTTCGAGGAGCTGAACCGCCGCGAGCTTCGGTGCGCCGGTCATCGAGCCCGGCGGGAAGGTCGCGCGCACGAGATCGAAGGCATCGCGTCCGGTCGCCAGCTCGCCGACCACGGTCGAGACCATCTGGAAGACCGCGGCATAGGTCTCGATCTTCATGAGCTCCGGCACGTCGATCGAGCCGGGCTTGCAGACCCGCCCGAGATCGTTCCGCACGAGATCGACGATCATCAGGTTCTCGGCGCGATCCTTCAGGCTCGCGGCCAGATCCCGAGCGAGCCGGTCGTCCTCTTCCGGGTCGGCGCCGCGCGCCCGGGTGCCCTTGATCGGGCGACTCTCGACCCGCCGGGCCTGGTCGACGCGCAGGAACCGCTCCGGCGAACTCGACAGGATCGTCGCCTCCGGAAGCGAGAGGTAGGCGCCGAAGGGCGCCGGATTGTGGTCGCGAAGCCGCTGGTAGAGATCGAAGGGCGGTGACGAGACCGGAACCGAGAGGCGCTGGCTGAAGTTCGCCTGGTAGACGTTCCCCTTCCCGATCTCCTGGAGAACCGTGTCGACCGCTTTCACGTAGCCACTCGCGTCGACCGTCGAATCGATCTCGAGCTCGAGGGGCGGGAGCGGCTTGGGAACACGCTTCGGTGTCGGCCCCTCGGAGAGGATCCACTCGATCCGGGCCGCCACCTCGTCGACCACGTGCCGCGAGCGGGCGATCGCCGTCTCGCGCGGTCCGGCGCCGTCGCTCGACCGCGCGTCGCCGAAGCCGAGACCGAAGACCCAGAGGCGCTCCGCTTCGTGGTCGTAGGCGAGCACGCGATCGACGAAGGCCAGGGAGAGATCCGGGAGACCGACGTCGTCGGGATTGCCGAAGTGCATCCGCTCTTCGATGGCGCTCCCGAGCTCGTAGCCGAAGTACCCGACCGCGCCGCCCAGGAACGGCAGGTCGAGCCCCGCCGAGAGTCCCGCGACCTCGTGCCATCGTCGATTGCCGGAACGACTCGAGGTCCGCGTGGAGTACACGAGGGAGTCCGCACGCGGAAGGAGCGCGCGCGCGGTCTCGATCGGATCGGCTTCGACGCGGTGGTACCCGCGATCGAGGCCGGCGCGCACGCCTCGCTGGACGTCGATCTCGACGAGCGCGTCGCCGTCTCGTTCGACGCGCGCCGACAGCCGCAGGTAGGGGTCCGTTCCGGCGAAGGAGGTCCGACCCAGCCGGCCCGCTTCGAGGGCGCTGTCGAGCCACCAGAAGCCCGGATCCGCGTGCAGACCATCGACGATCCGGAGCCACTCGGCGGCCTGGGCGGGCCGGTCGAGGGCCGCGAGGGCGATTCGTTCGATGGGGTGGAACATCCGGACTCCAGGGGCGGGCGGAAGCTAGCTCGCGCCCCACCCGGCGTCATCGAATCCCGGCGATTCCCCTGTGATTCCGGGCCGCTACACTCTTCCGACCTCCCGTGACGAAGCCCGACCGGACTCGGCGGAACCACCGACTTGAAGAAACGCTGCATCTATCACGCGGGCTGTCCGGACGGATTCGGCGCGGCGTGGTCCGTCCGCCAGGCGTGGGGCGACGACGCGTGGTACATCGCGCGCAACCACGACGATCGCGTCACCCTCGCCGACCACGAGGACGCCCTCGTCGCCTTCGTCGACATCGCCCCGGCGGAGGACGAGCTCCGCGCGCTCGCGGACGTCGCCGCCCAGGTCCTGATCCTCGACCACCACGTGACCGCCCGGGATCGCCTCGCGAGCGACCCGAGCGTCGTCAACGAGTACGAAGCCGACGGCCACGTCCTCCACTTCGACATGGGCCACTCGGGGTCCGTGCTCGCCTGGCAGGCCTTCCATCCGGAGACCGAGACGCCGGACCTGCTCCGCTACATCGAGGACCAGGACCTCTGGAACTGGGCCCTGCCCGACTCCGAAGCGGTGAACGCCGCGATCGCTTCCTATCCCCGCGACTGGGAGACCTGGGACCGCCTCGCCACCTGGCCGGTCGAGCGGCTCGTGGCCGAGGGCGAGCCGATCCTGCGCGCCAACCGGATGGAGATCGCGCGCCGCCTCGAGCACGTCCGCCCGATCGCCCTCGGAAACGAACGGATCGAAGGCGTCAACGCCTCGATCAACCGGTCCCGAATCGGCCACGAGATCGCGAAGCGTGCCGCCTACGGCAAGGAGTGGGGGATCGTCTATCGGGTCGAGGGGGCAGAGGTCTTCGCGACGATCTACTCGATCGGCGACCTCGACGTGTCCGAGGTCGCCGTGCGCTACGGCGGCGGCGGCCACAAGAACGCGTCGGGGTTCCACGTCCCGCTCGAGACCTGGCTCGCCGACTTCGTCGTCTGACGCGATTCAGCTCCCGGGCGGCGTGATCTTCATCGGACCGTAGGGATCGAGGAGCGTGACCGAGACCAGCTCCGCGACCTGCATGAGCGCGGGCATCGTCTCCCGGAACTTGTCCGTCGATTCGTGGGCCTTGCGCGCCTCCTCCGACTCGTAGATGTCGTAGAAGTAGAAGTCGTCGGGGCTGTCCTGCGCGGTGGAGAACACGTAGACCGGGATCCCGTCCTCGCCCTGGGTCTGTTCGAGCATGCCCGTCGTCAGGCGGATCACTTCGTCGCGCTGTCCGGGCTTGGCGCGCATGTGGGTCAGGAAGGCGTGCATCGTGTTCTCCTTGTCTCGATCTTCTAGAGGGCGAACCCGTCGTCGTCCCGTCGTTTCCAGCCGCCCGCCGCCCAGGTCCCGCCGTCGAGGTGGATCGTCGAGCCGGTCATGAAGCGCGACGCGTCGCTCGCGAGAAACACGACCGTGGCGGCGCAGTCGTCGGGATGTCCGGCTTCGGGCCAGGGCGTCGGCTCGATCCCGGGGATCCCCGGATCCGCATCCCCGCCCACCGCGTCGATCCCGCCGGTCGGAATCATGTCGGGGGCGATGCAGTTGATCCGGATCCGCCGCGGCGCGAGCTCGAGGGCGAGGCTCTTCGTCAGACTCGCGACCGCGGACTTCATGGCGGAGTAGACGGCGAAGCCCGGCCCGGCACGGTGGGCCTCGACGCTCGTCACGTTCACGATCGAGCCCCCCGCGCGCATGTGCGGAACGGCCGCACGGATGCACCCGGTCACCGTCCCGAAATTCTCGCGCACGAGGGCGTGCTCTCCCTTCGCGCTCACGTCGAGGAACGGAGACCAGAAGCCACCCCCCGCGTTGTTCACCAGCACGTCGACGGAACCGAGTGCGCTTACCGCCGCCTCGACCCACGCGTCGACGGCTTGCTCTTCGCGTACGTCGATCGTCGCCGAGTGACTGCGGCGCCCGAGGGCCTCGATCGACCTCGCGCAATCCGCCAACCCCGCCTCGTCCCGATCACAGATCGAGACGTCGGCCCCGCAGCGCGCGAGCCCGAGGGCCGTCGCGCGCCCCAGCCCTGCAGCCGCGCCGGTCACCAGGGCGACCCGGCCTTCCAGCGAGAAGGCGGCCGGGCCGAAGGAGCGATCGGACCAGATCGAAGGATCGAGGGGCATCGCGCGAGTGTGCGACACCGACGTCCGACCGGCTACGCTCGATCGCCCCGAATCACCCCCGTCCGCCGAGGAACGCAATGAGTCTCGTCCACACCGAAGTCATGCAGCTGAACGCCACCCCGGAGCAGGTCCGCGCCTTCATCATGACGCCCGACCGCATCCTCGACTACTTCCCGCAGCCCGTGGAGGGCGGCGTCCTCGAGCCGGGCCGCGCGATCTGGTGCCGGGGCGAGATGGGCGTGTCGATGCTCGAGGTCGTCGAGGCGGAGACGACGGACGCGGTCGTCGTCGTGAAGGTCTCGACCGCCTTCGGTCTCGAGGCGCCGTTCACGCGCGAGCGGATCGAGGAGAACACGGTCTTCACGATGGTCGAGGACTGGGCGCTCGAGGCGAAGGGCGGCGGCACGGAGCTCACGAAGTCCTGGCGCGACGTCCAGTCGAAGGGACCGGAGCCCTTCCCGATCGCCGATGCCGTCAAGGAGGGCGCGATCCACGAGAGCGCCCAGCTCGTCGAGGGCTGGAACGCGGCGGCGGCCGGATGAGACGGCGCTCAGGCGCGCCTCGGCGCGCTCGCTTGCCCGCTCCGACGGCCGGGTGTATACACCCGGCCATGGCGGCGACCTTCTTTTCGTATCCCTTCTTTATGGACGCCCGGGGCTGGTATGCCTTTGGCGCCGCGGAAGGGGCCGTGGAAGGATGCGCCCGTCTCAGAGCAGAGGTCTAGACGCGAGAAGCGCAGGACAGACCGAAGAGAAGACGGCCACCGAAGCTTTCACGGCCCCGAGAGGACAGACCTCTCGGGGCCGTTTCTTTTTCGGGCCTCGCCGACGCCGGAAAGCACGGACGGCGCGGCCGAGACGAAGCACGGAGATTCCGATGAGTTCCCTGGAAGACCGCAACCTGACGGCGATCGACCCCCTGCCCACTCCGGCAGAGCTGAAGACCGCCCATCCCATCTCGACGAACGGGGCGCGGACGGTCCTGCGCGCCCGGACGGCGATCCGGGACGCGATGCACGGACGCGATCCGAACCGCCTCGTGGCGATCGTGGGCCCTTGCTCGCTCCACGACCCCGAGGCGGCGATCGAGTACGCGCAGCGCCTGGTTCCGCTGGCGAAGGAGCTCGAGGGCGAGCTGATCGTCGTGATGCGGACCTACTTCGAGAAGCCGCGGACGACCGTCGGCTGGAAGGGGCTGGTGAACGACCCGCGCCTCGACGGCTCGTGTCACGTCGACGAAGGCCTCGCCCTCGCGCGGCAGCTGCTCCTCGAGGTCAACGACCTGGGCCTCCCCTGCGCGACCGAGTTCCTCGATCCGTTCGCGCCGCAGTTCCTCGCCGACGCGATCGCCTGGGCTGCCATCGGTGCCCGCACGACCGAAAGCCAGACCCACCGCGAGATGGCGAGCGGTCTGTCCATGCCCGTCGGGTTCAAGAACGGAACGGACGGGGGACACCAGGTCGCGATCGACGCGATGACCGCTTCGAGTGCGCCGCATTCCTTCCTGGGGGTCCGCGCGGACGGGACCGCAGCCGTCGTCAAGACCGCCGGCAACCCCGACACCCACGTCGTGCTGCGCGGCGGGGGCGGCCGTACGAACTACGACCGCGAGAGCGTCCTGGCCGTCGCCGAGAAGCTCGACAAGCGCGGGGTCATGGTCGACTGCTCCCACGGCAACTCGAAGAAGGACCCCGCCCTCCAGGGCGAAGCGCTCCGGGACGTCGCCCGGCAGATCCGGAACGGCTCGAACGACGTCCTCGGGATCATGCTCGAGAGCCACCTCGAAGAGGGGCGCCAGGACTGGAAGCCCGGCAGGGAGCTCCGGTACGGAGTCTCGATCACCGATGCCTGCATCGGCTTCGAAGAGACCGACGGCCTCCTCCGCGAGCTCGCCGCGTCCGTCCGGAGCCGGCGAAGCGGGCGCGTCGGACGGCGCGTGATCGACGCGGCCTAGCGACGACCCGGACGGCGGGCGCGATTGCCCCGCCGCCCCGGGTCCACCTACCGTCCCCGGTCGAGGAGGCGAATTCGATGAGCGACGACGCGCGGCGATCGAGGGCGAAGGCGATGTTCGAGGAGGTGAACGGGTTCCCTGCCCCGGATCCGCCGGACTTCTTCCAGGAGACGACCCTCGACCACATCTTCGGGGACGTGTGGACGCGACCGGGGCTGACGCGCAAGGAGCGGCGCCTCATCACGCTGACGACGATCGCCATGACGGGGGCGGCCACGGCGATGGAGGTTCACGTCCGATCGGCGCTCGAGAGCGGAGACCTCTCGCGCGAAGAGATGGGCGAGTTCGCCGCCCACTTCGCCCACTACGCCGGCTTCCCGATCGCGACCCAGCTCTACACGACGTTCCAACGGATCGCGGCGGAGCTCGACGCGGCCGAGGTGAGCTAGCCGATCCGCGGCTGACCGAGGACCCGGGACCCGGTTTCCGACAGCTGGGCGTGACCGCCCGGCAGCGAGCCCGCAGCCGATCGGCATCTCCGCGTCGTGTCGTCAGTCACCTGGAGCGTTCGACCGATTCCGACTGGACCTCTCTCCCGAGTCCGTTCGGGAGCGAACGGATCGGAAGGGTCCCCATGCAGACCATCCTGCTCGTCGCCGCCGGCGTCGTCCTCGGTGTCCTCGTTCTCGTCGTGCTCGGGTTCGGCTTCCTCAAGCGGAAGCTCGGCGACTTCTGCGACTCGATCGCACGGCTCGTCCAGGCGGGAGGCATCCCGCCCTTCCGGATCCATCTCGACGCCAACGCGGCGCCCGAGTGGAGTGACCGCGAGACGATCGACGCGGCGACCGCCGACTTCGAGTCCATCGGCTACACGCCGGTCGGAGACTTCGACATCCGCGAGATGGAAGGCGTGCGGCTGCGCGCGATGTGGAACCGCGAAGCGGGCACCTGGGTCGCGCTCTACGACCATCCGGAGGCCGGACTCTGGGCCGATGCGTTCCAGGAATTCCTCGACGGGACTTCGGTCACGGTCTCGACGGCACCCGAGACCGGAATGGACCGCCCGCTCCACGCGAAGCTCTTCCGCGTCGACGCGGAGATCACGGAGGCGGGCTACGCGGCCGCGCTCCACGGCCGGCTCGCCCACGAAGCCATCGGCCTCGAGGCGACCCCCTCCTCTCCCGAGGAATTCGTCGAGGTCTACACGGAGTTCTACGCGCAGGAGATGGACTGGCGGATCGCACGCGGCGGCGTCCTCCGGTCCGAGATCGAACGGATCGCCGAGCTGTCGGGCCAGACGCCCCCGAGCGAGGCGTCGATCGAGCTGATCCAGGACCTGTGGCGCGGCGCGATGACCTGCTTCATCGACGACGAGGTCCGGAACGCCTGGCTCTCCGACTGCGGCCTCTCCGCCCTCGAGTGGGAGCGTCTCCAGGACCGCATCCACGTCGTTCACGACCACCACGCGACCGAGGACCTGATCGAGGCGCTCGCCTGGGCCATGGTCGAGACCGACGCCGACGAGGACGCCGACTACGACGACGAAGCCGCCTGCGAGGCGGCGCGGGAGACGCTTCGTCCCTGCTTCGAGACTTCGAACCGCGAAGGGTTCGGTCGCGCCCAGGCCTTCCTGTCCGAGAAGCGGCAGTACGAGAAGCTCGGTTCGACCGAGGATCCGTGGCCGGCGGACATCTGGGCCGCACCGGAGCCGATCGACTGACGCGTTTCATGCGGCTTCGGAGGTGACGTGTCGCGAGAGGTGGTCGACGAGCCGACCGACTTCGACGTGGGCCGCCTCCACCGATCGACGATGACGGTCGTCCCCGAATTCCTGGTACTCGATGGCGACGCGGTGCATCTCGGCGACGCCGAAGTAGCGGGAGACCGTGCGTAGATGGGGTGTGAGGTGGTCGTGCTCGGCTCGCACGCCGCCCGGCGCGAATCCGAACTCGCCACTCGAGGTGAGCAGCACGAGCGTCTTCCCCTCGAGGACCGGCTCGATCGGCCAGTCGCCGCGCGCCAGATCGAAGCTGAAGGTCTCCTGCACGCGGACGACCTGATCGACCCACGCCTTCAAGCTCGCGGGCATCCCATAGTTGTACAGGGGCGACGCGATCAGCAGCAGATTCGCCTGCCGCACCTCTCCGATCAGCTCGTCGGAGAGCGAGAGTACCGCCCGCTGCCGAGGCGTCCGCTCCGAGTCCGAAGTGAATGCCGCATCGATCCACGGCTCGGAGACCGGCGGCGGCGGAGCGACCCCGACGTCGCGCAGCAGGATGCGGTCACCTGGACGGCGCTCCTGCCAGCCTCGAACGAAATCGTCGGCAAGACTTCGAGAGAGCGATCGCGATGTCCTCGCGCTCGCATCGATGCGGAGAATCGTGAACTGAGACATCAGATGAATCCTTCCAAGAAGATGGTTTTGGTGGGTTCACAGGCCCAGCGCGCCCAGGCCCGGATGACCTTCGGGGCGGCTCCCCAGCGGCCAGAGGAAGACGCGCTCGGCGCTCGTGATCGAGAGGTCGTTGATGCTCGCGATCCGTCGCCGCATCAGGCCGCGCTCGTCGAACTCCCAGTTCTCGTTTCCGTAGGAGCGGAACCACTCGTCGTCGTCGTCTCGCCACTCGTAGGCGAAGCGGACGGCGATCCGGTTCTCCGCGAACGCCCAGAGCTCCTTGATCAGTCGATAGTCGAGCTCGCGCGACCACTTCCGCTCGAGGAACGGCACGATCTCGGCGCGACCGCGGAGAAACTCCGAGCGGTTTCGCCACTCGCTGTCCTCCGTGTAGGCGAGGGCCACGCGGGCGGGATCGCGTGTGTTCCACGCGTCCTCGGCGAGACGGACCTTCTCGGCAGCGGACTCGGCGGTGAAGGGCGGGAGCGGGGGCCGGGATTCGTCCATGACGGTCTCCTCGAAGCAGCGCTTCGGAGCGGGTTCAGCAGGTCGAGGCGCGTTCGATCGGTCGGGTCTTCACACCGTCGATCGGGATCGCGAGCAGAAACGGCGCCTGACGCTCGAAGACGCGAGCCCGGGCGACGGCCTCCGCGTGTGAAGGGGTGCCGTCCGAACGCACGCGGCAAGCCGGCCGCTGTACGAGGCCGTGCCCGATCTCCCCTCCGAGCCGGGGCCCGGCGACGCCGATGCAACGCGCGTCCCGGGACTCGAGACAGGCTTCGAGCACGTTTCGAGGCGTGAAAGACCGCCGCAGGGAGAACACGTCCACCGCGTCATCGTCGAGATGGAAGAGCGGATCGCCGCCTGGATGGAGGACGGGGAGCTCCGCCCCCGCCTCCCGAGCCACGCTCGGTGAAGCCGGGCTCGCCTCGCGCGCCGGGGAGGCCTCCTCGAAGGTGTGGATGATCGCCTGCGCGGACGCGTCGTCGCCCTCGGCGACCGGGGACGCGTCGCCCGAAGCGAAGGCCGGGCCAGAGAGGGTCAGAGCCAGAAGGATTCCGAGACCGATTCGCATGTCGAACCTCCTCTTCGGGGCGGGTCTCCCGCCCGATCCGGAACGAGCGCGATCTTCGATAGAGCAAGGCCCGTGCCAGCCCCGAGCAGGCGTGAAACGCCACCTGGCGCCGCATGCGACGACGACCCGTCGTGGCGCACCGAAAGGCCGTTGTCGGGCCGCGGCCACAACGCGCCTTCGTGGCGCGCCCCGAGGCTCGCCGGTGGAGAGCGTCCAGGAGCCATCGAGCGCTCGGCACGCGACTTGCTCTCAGGGATGTTCGAGGAGGATGCTCGAATGCAGGAGCCCGATCGAAGAGGAAGAGTGAAGACCTGGGTTCGCGAGAACCCGCTGCCGACGGTCTGTCTGATCGCGGGCCCGCTCGTCGGTCCGTTCTACGCGCAGTTCGCGTTCCCGGACGCCGAGCTCTGGCGCCAGCTCGTTGGCGGCGCGATCGCGGGGGGCTACTTCGCGCTGTGCGCGATCCCGCACCGCTACATGTGACGTCCGCCGGCGGAGGCCGTCAGGCGCCTTCCTGCTCGCGGATCTTCGCGAGCCGGGAGGTCACGGTCGTCGGCTTCATGCCGAGGAGCTCGGCGGCGCCGCCGGGGCCGTAGATCCGCCCCTCCGCCTGCTCGACGGCGGCGAGCAGGTTGCGTCGCTCGATGTCCCGGAGCTCCGCGTCGGTCAGAACGCGACCGGAAGCTTCCACTTCGGGGGAGGCGGCCGCGGAAGGCGCGCCCGGGAAGTGGAACGTGAGCGCGCCCGCCTGCGACGTGATGACGGCGCGCTCGATCGCGTTCTGGAGCTCGCGAACGTTGCCCGGCCAGTCGTAGGCCGCGAGCGCGCGGCGATTGGCTTCGTCGAGCTCGGCGGGGCGGCGGTGCTTCCGGGTCAGTCGCGCCAGGAAGTGCTCGGCGAGGAGCGGGATGTCCTCGCGGCGTTCGCGGAGCGGCGGAACCTGGATCGGGAACACGTTCAGCCGATAGTAGAGGTCCTCGCGGAAGCGGCCCTCCTTGACCTCGACCGCGAGGTCGCGATTCGTGGCGGCCACGATCCGCACGTCGACGGTTCGCGTCCGGTCCTCGCCGACGCGCTCGAACTGCCCCTCCTGCAGGACACGCAGAAGCTTGCTCTGGAGTTCGAGCGGGATCTCGCCCACCTCGTCGAGGAAGAGCGTGCCTCCATCCGCCGCGGCGAAGCGGCCGACGCGATCCTTGACGGCACCGGTGAACGCTCCGCGAACGTGACCGAAGAACTCGCTCTCGTAGAGCTCCTTCGGAACCGAGGCGCAGTTCACGCGAACGAGCGGGTGTTCCGAGCGGTCGCTGGCGCAATGGACCTCGCGCGCCACGAGCTCCTTGCCCGAGCCCGACTCGCCCAGGATCAGGACCGATGCGTCGGTCGACGCCACCTGGCGGATCTGCTGGGCGACGTCCCGGATCGCGGGGCTCACGCCGAGGATGTCGCCGAAGGCCTGCGCGTCCTCGATCTCCTCGCGCAGGTACTCGTTCTCGGCTTCGAGCTGCTGGCGGAGACGGGCGTTCTCCTCGAAGGCGCGGGCCGTCGCGAGGGCCGCGGCGACGTGGTCGGCGACGACCCGGAGAGAAGTGAGCGGCGCCTCGGCGAGGACCTCACGGGTGAAGACGCCGAGCACGCCCAGGACTTCGCCCCGGAAGACGAGCGGCTGCCCGCCGAAGCCGAGGATGCCTTCCTTCTCCGCCCACTCGGGTCGCGAGATCCACGACGAGTCCTCCCGGGTATCACGGACCCAGACCGTTGCGGAGTTCTCGGCGACGCTCCCGACCTTCCGCTCGCCGATCGCGAAGCGCGAGAAGTCGCCGTCGATCCGGCTCCATTCTCCGCTGCTCGCGTCGAGCGGCGCACCCGCGGAGGCCACGAGCTGGAGGTAGGGCTTCGAATCCGCCTCGTCCTCCCGGACGAGCCAGACCCGGGCGAGCGCGACTTCGTCGATCGCCGCGAGGCGCTTCACGACGAGTTCGAGAAGCGCTCCGAGCTCTCGCTGCCCCGCGAGATCGAGCAGGAGATCCTGGATCGATTCGTAGAGCTCGAGCGTCGTGGCCTGCATCGCGATCGAATCCTCATCAGGGCGACGATTCGTCGTTGTACGACGAGTCCTCGTGGCGACGGATCGTCCGTCGCGCGGAAGGCGGCGCGAATCCAAAGGATATTCGAGCCCGAGGCGATTGGCACGACTCCTGCTTGGTCAGTTCCACGAACCACGAGGAGAATCGGACATGACCAACGAATACGATGTGATCGTGCTCGGCGCGGGCAACGCGGGCATGGCCGCCGCGAGCGCGGCGCAGGAAGCAGGACTTCGAACGCTGATCGTCGAAGCGCAGGACGCCGGCGGCGTCTGCCCGAACCGAGGCTGCGTCCCCAAGAAGGTGCTCGTCGCCGCGGCGCAGGCCCTCGACGCGATCGCCCGCGCCTCGTCCCACCAGATCGCGGTCGGACCGGCGACGCTCGACTGGCCGAGCCTCATCGAACGGAAGGAGACCTTCGTCGATGGCGTCCCCGCCGAGTTCGAGGCGAGCCTCGAGCGACGAGGAATCGATTTCGTGCGCGGAACGGCACGCTTCGTGGAACGTAACGCGGTCTGTGTCGAAGGAAGCGAATTCCGCGCGGAGCGCTTCGTCGTCGCGACCGGCTCGTCCCCTCGCCCGCTCCCGATCCCGGGCGCGGAGCATCTGCTCACGAGCGACGATCTGCTCGAGCTCGCCGCGCTCCCCGAGTCGATCAGCTTCGTCGGCGCCGGCGTGATCGCCTTCGAGTTCGCCCATGTCCTGGCGCGCGCGGGGACGCGGGTCACGCTCCTCGAGGTCGCCGACCGGGTCCTGCCCGCGCTCGACGCCGACGCGGCGCGGGTGATCGAGGACGCGACGCGCAAGCTCGGTGTGAACATCGAGTCGGGCGTCTCGATCGAACGCGTGGCCGCGACCCGGGACGGCATCGACATCGACTACCGGACCCGGAAGGGATCCCCGCGACGCATCTCGAGCACCGTCGCCGCGAACGGTGCCGGTCGCGTCGCCAACCTCTCCAGGCTCGACCTGCACTTCGCCGGGATCACCCTCGATCGAGGCCAGGTGAAGCGCGACGACGCGCTCCGGAGTCTCGAGAACCCCGACGTCTACTTCGCGGGCGATGCGCTGACGGGCGTGCCTCAGCTCTCGCCGCTGGCGAGCTACGAGGGACGCGTCGTCGGGTACAACCTGACCCACGAGACGCCGATCGCCGCGGAGTACGGCTACCAGCCCGCCGCGATCTACACGATCCCGTCGGTCGCGACGGTCGGGCTGACCGAAGAAGCGGCCCGAGAGCGCGGGCTCGCCTTCGACGCCCACGTGAACGACCTCCGCGAATGGCGTTCGGCGCGGACCCACGCCGAGGAGACCGCCTGGGCGAAGGTCCTCGTGGAACGCGGCTCGGACCGGATCCTCGGGGCCCACCTGGTCGGCCACGGCGCGGAGGAGACGATCCACACCTTCGCTCTCGCGATCGAGAAGGGCATGAAGGCGTCGGAGCTCCGCGAGCGGGTCTACGCCTACCCGACCTTCCACGCCGACATCAAGTATCTCGTCGGCTAGCCGAGGACGCGGGACTCGGAGACGACGGCCGCCCGGGCGACGCCGCCTCGGGCGGCGCGTCCGTCTCCGCGTCGCCCACGCGCCGCAGTCCGGCCCACGAGCCACCGAACTCTTCGAGGCTGACGTAGTAGACGCCGGCGCTGTCGAGATCGACGGGGCGCTCGCTCTCGGGCGCTTCCCCTTCGTCGTCGCCCTTCCCCTCCGTCGCCATCAGTCGACCTGCGGCGGCGTGTCCAGCAGGTGGGCGCGCACGTCGCCGGGCAGGTGTCCGAAGCCGCGGCGGTGGGCGTAGCGCCACTTCCCGTTCTCGCGGACGAAGCGGTCCTCGTAGCGGTTGGCCCAGACCGGCTGGAGCGGGAAGGCGTCGGTCCGCTGGAAGACGGTCACGTAGTAGCGGACGGCCGCCGTGTTCCCGGGCTCGTCGATCTCGACGATCGGGTTCATCACACAGTGGCGCGTGTGGGGCGTGCCGTCGTCGGGATAGCGGCGCGTCCAGCGCTCGAAATTCTCCTGGACGGCCTTCGCGCCCACGAGCGGCTCGCCCCCCTCGGTCTCGAAGACCGCGTCGGCGAAGAGTTCGCCCACCCCCTCGAAGTCCCCCGCGTCGATCCGCTCCGGGTAGGCGTAGACGAGGTTCATGATCTCGATGTAGCTCTCGGTGATCGCGCTCATGGATCTTCTCCTTGCTGTCCGAGCCGACAGGATCGCAGCCGCGCCGGACGACCGCGAGCGTCTTTGCCGTGCCGATCCGGGCCGTCGCCGCGGCCGTTCGAGCGCTAGCGTTCACTCCGACCTCGAACGAGACGGGAGAAACGATGGAAGTCGGAGTCGGTCTACCCACCAACCTGCGCGGCACGAGCCGGGACCTGGTCCTCGATTGGTCGAGGCGCGCCGAAGAGGCGGGCTTCGCCTCGCTCTGCATGGGCGAGCGCCTGACGTACTCGGGCTACGACTGGGTGTTGTCGCTCACGGCGGCCGCGAGCGTCACGAACACGATCCGCCTCCTCTCGAACGTGATCATCCTGCCGATCCATCCGCCCGGCGTCGTCGCCAAGCAGGCGCTCAGCCTGGACGACTACTCGGGCGGGCGATTCTCCCTCGGCGTCGGCCTGGGCACGCCCCTCGACGACTACGACGTCGCGCCGATCCCGCGCGAAGGTCGCGGTCAGCGTTTCGAGGAGAGCCTCCGGACGATCCGTGAGCTCTTCAAGGGCGAGTCCCTCGTCGAGGGAACCCGCGCGATCGGCCCCGCCCCGGTCCGCCCGGGCGGCCCCGAGATCCTGCTCGGATCGAATGGCCACAAGGCGCTCCGTCGGACCGGCCCCTTCTGCGACGGCGTCGTGACCTGGAGCTTCGGCGCGGACCCGGTCGAGGCCCGCGGCATGTTCGACGTCGCCGAAGACTCCTGGCGCGAGTCCGAGCGAGAAGGCAAGCCGCGCCTCGTCTGCGGCTGCTACTACTCGGCCGGCCCGCGCGCCGCGGAAGACCTCGAGGCGTACTTCCGGGAGTACTACCCGAACGTCCTTCCCGGCCAGGTCGACCAGCTGCTCGCCGCCGTCCGAACCGTCACGCCGGAAGCGATCAGGGATACGGTCAAGCGCTTCGAGGACATCGGGTGCGACGAGTTCATCTTCGTCCCGACCACGCCGGATCTCGTGCATCTGGATGGGCTGGCCGAGATCGTGTTCGGCTGATCGGCGTCTCGCTCGCCGATTTCGACCGCGAAGGACTCTCAGGGTGCGCCCGCGCCACAGCCCGACTTCGCGCCCCGAGTCCTCCGGCCGCGAGCAATGCGAGCGCGCCGCCGACGAGCCCGAGGCCGGGAACGTTCGCGGGCGGTTCGAACGCCAGCTCGAACTCCGTTCGCACGGCCGAGGAGTAGCGAAACTCGTCCAGCTCACCGCCGAGAGCGCGCGTGCTCCCGAGGAGCGTATAGCCGATGAGGATGTCGCCGTTGGCTGCGCCGTCGAAGGGCGTGACGTCCGCCAGACCGGACACGGTCGTGAGCAGCGTGCCCGGTCGAAGCGGATCCGAACCCGCATCCGTCTCCGCGTCGAGGTAGAAGCGGGCGACGCCGTCGTCCAGACCCGGCGCGTTTCCCTCGTACGTGACGGCGACGTGGTACCACACGTCCGGTAGGAGCGTCGGAAGCACGTCCGAGAACACCTGCTCCGCCCCACCCGACGAGAAGTAGAGCAATCGGAGCCGCGTTTCTCCGCTCGGAGATTCCTCGACGAACTGAAGCTGGACCAGCTCGTTGAAGGAGGTGGGCGGCCCGGCCACGGAGTCACTCGTGTGCACGGTGAAGACGGTCGCCTGTCCCCCCGCGTCCGGCGCCACGTTGCGCACCCAGGCCTCGGCGGTGAACTCGTCGACCGCGATGAGCGACGCGTCGGTCACGTCGGACGTGTAGCCGCGAAAGGTGCGATAGGCGTCGGTGGCCGTCAGGGCGCGGCCCAGACCGGACGGTCCCGGTGTGCCGAGAAAGGGGCTCGAACCCCCGCTGTTTCTCAGATCGAGCTGATTCGTCGATTCGTCGACCACGTAGAAGGGATCGCCGGGGTCGCTGATCGAACCGATCGGCTCTTCGAACGAATACAGCAGATCCGTGTCCGGGTCCGCGACATAGGGACGCACCTCTGCGTGGACCGCCGCCGTCCAGCCGAAGCTCGCGGTCATCACGAGACACGCCACCCTCGCCCGGGTGTGGCGCCCGGCAAGCAGCTCGTTGCCCATGGTCTGCACCCTCGACCGCATGGCGCCCAGCCGCGCCGCGTGCCTCATGATCCGCCGCCCGCTTGCTCTCGTGGAATTCCGCATCGTCCCGCGCTCCCTCGCCACCCCCGAGGGTGGCTCACCGCCGGCGGACGCTTCGTTCGTTCGGTGTCCGCCGCCGTCTCGACGCTGTCAGATTATTCGGGGAGTCCTGGCGCTGCTTGGCGGAAACGTGGGGATCCGCTGGTTCTTGCGCATCGACGACCAGAACGCGCCCTGGATTCGGTCCACCCCGGGGTGGCTCGACTTTCTATACTGGCGTCATGTCGTCGCCGTCGAGCGAGCTGCGCGCCTCACCGCCCCTCCGCCTGAAGCTCGGGGCCTCGGGCGAGTTCGTCCTCGACCTGCAGAATCTCGAGCTGCGACGGGGGGACGAGGCCGTCGCCCTCGAGCCGCGCCCCTTCGAGCTGCTCGTCTATCTCGTGCAGCATCGGGATCGGCTGATCGCCAAGGACGAGCTGCTCGACTGCGTCTGGCCGGGGGTAGCGGTCTCCGACACTGCCCTCTCTACCGCCCTCAAGCACGTGCGTCGGGCGCTCGGGGATCGCGGCAGCGACCCGCACTGGATCGAGTCGCGCAGGGGCCGCGGCTATCGCTTCGTCGCGCCGGCGGCGGCGCTCGGCAGCGCGGACGACGAGACCCCCACCGTGGATCGCGATCGGTCGTTCGGGCGGAAACCCGAGCTCGAGACGCTTCACGCGGCCATGCGCTCGGCGGTCGACGGTCAGGGGCGGATGGTGCTGCTCTCGGGCGAGCCGGGGATCGGCAAATCGTTCCTCATCGAGCGCCTGCTCGAAGCCACCCCGTCCGAGGACATTCATCTCCTGCGCGGCTGGGGGCGAACCGGCCTCGAGGAGCGGCCCCTGTCATTCTGGGAGCCGATCGCGCGAGCCGATCTCGCAATCGACCGGGAAGCCGGTGACACCGCGTCCGCGGCTGCGCGGGACGCGCTCGAGCAACTCGTCTCGGGGCAGCTCGACCCGGACGATCTCGCGAGCCGGAACGCGGTGGAGACCGCGCTCGTCGAGGCCGTGCAGCGCTTCGCCCGGCGTCGACCGACGGTATTGGTCTTCGAGGACGTCGATCTCGTCGACCGCGTCTCCCTTCGCGTGCTCGAGCGGATCCTGCCCGAGCTGCCCGACGGCTCCTGCCTGGTGATCGGCACGCTGCGGACGTCGCGTCCGCGCGCTTCGGATCCGATCGCTTCCACCCTCGCGAACCTCCACCGTCATCCGTGGTGCGCACTGCTACGCCTCGACGGACTCGACGCCGATGCGATCCGGACGTTGGCGGAGCCTCTCGGCCTCGAGTCGCCGAGCGAAGCGCTCGTCGATCGGCTGCGAGAGCGGACCGCCGGCAATCCCTTCCAGCTTGGCGCGCTGATCTCGGATCCGCGCGGTCTCGCCGTCGCGCTCGAGGACCAGACGCCGCCCGACGCGGTCCGAGACGAAGTGCGCGGTCGACTGGCCTCGCTCGGACCCGCCCGAACCGAGATCCTCGGCGCCGCCGCGACGGGGAGTGAATCGGTGGGGGCGGAGTACGTCGCGTTCGCCGCCAAGTGTCCCGTCGACGCGGCAAGGGATTCGCTCGCCGCGGCGGATCGCTCCCTGCTCGGCCGCCTCGCGCCGGACGGCGACTTCCTCTTCGCGTCGCCGCTCGTGCGGGAAGCGATCTACGCCGAGCTGCCCCCGGATCGCCGCGTCGAGATCCACCGCCGCGTGGGTCACCACCTCGAGGACCCGTCCGCGGACACCGACCCGCTCGCTTGGATGCAGGACGGGGACGACCAGAGTCAGGACTGGCGCGACACCTCTTTCCTGCACGTGCGACGGGGCTTCGACGCGCTGGGTCACCTCGACGACGGTCGCACACGAGACCAGTTCGAGATCGAGCTGCACATGACGCTGGCGCGCGCCATGGCCCGCTCCCAGGGCTGGGGCGGCGAGACCCTCGCCGCCTGGCAGCGAGCGGGAGAGCTCTGTGCGCGCCACGGGGAGGCGCGGCGCGAGGGCATCGTCCGCTTCGGTCTCGCGGCCGGCCTGCTGAGCCTCGGGCGGATGGAAGAGGCCCTGCACCGCTACGACGAGATCCTGGTGCTGGGAGACCGCGCGGACGACCGCATGCTCCAGGTGGCGGGCTGCGTGCGGGCGGGTCCGCTGCTCTATCTCGGCCGCGCCGCGGAGAGCGTCGCCAACGCGCGGAACGGCCTCGGGCTGGTCCTCCCGAGCGACGATTTCGGCGCGTCGGGATTCTCCGAGGACTGTCATGTGACCCTGCGACAGTGGCTCGGATGGTCGTCGTGGTTCACGGGAGAGACCGACGCCGGCCGGGCAGCGCTCGCCGAGGCGGTCGCGCTCGCGCGGGGCCGTGACTCCTTCGCACTCGCCTACTCCCTGATGTGGAGCGCCGTCTTCGAGGTGCTCTGCGAGCAATGGCAGGCCGCCGCTCGACTCGCGAGCGAGTCTCTCGAGGTCGCGACGAGCGAGCGCTACGCGGTCGTCGACTCCGTGGCGCGGATGGTGGTCGCCATGACGGAAGGCATGTGCGGAGACGCCGCGCAGGCGGCACGATCCGCGCAGGTCTTCGCGGCCGCGCTCGGGGGGATGGGCGACTCCGGGAACCGGTCCGGCGCGCCCCTGATGATGGCCTGCCTCGCCCGCGTGCAGATCCGGGCCGGCCTCGACGACGATGCGTCCCGGACGATCGCGCTCGGCCTCGCGCTCGCGAAGGAGACCGGACGTTTCGTCGACGCCGAGCTGCTGCGGCTCGATGCCGAGCTGGCGGAACGGCGCGGCGAGCCGTCGGCCGGTCGGGACCGACTCGAACAGGCGCTCGCGCTCGCACAGGCGCAGGGGGCGGTGGCGCTCGAACGACGGGTCGCGGCCTCGATGCGTGCAAGCGAGAGCCGGGCGTAGCCACACGACGCGGTGGCGAACGACCGATTCGAGCTGCGTTTCGGGCAACGGTGACACGAGGCAGTTCGTCCGGAATGCCTGCCGGGCCGAGCAGGTCGCATGCGGGGAACCGGCCGCCACGAAGGGGTGGGGGCGTGCCTCCCCGCTTCGGGAGTTTCGATCGAGATCTCGCGCCGTCTCCTTCTCTCTGGCGGTGCTTGCGCGTCTTCCGGTCGCGCGCATCGTCGTCCTCGCGCCAGTGAGGTCGGCGATCGTCACCCCGTCGGCAATCACCGCCAGCGCGCAAACGCCGCGAGCAGGAGCGCGCCGGCGACGAGCAGGGATCCGGTCCCGGGCTCGGGCAGATCCACGACGCGCGGGAGTGCGCCCGGCCCGGGACCGCGGCGGAGCGCGACCTGCGTTCCCACGTACTCCGCGACTGTGCCGTCGGCGAGCGGGCGGATCCGCAAGGCGATCGGGTCCGCGGCGCTCGCTGCGGCGCCGAGCGTGGCGATGACGAAGAACCGACCGCCGGCGCCGGCGGCGAGTCGCGCCTCGGGCGCTCCGTCGTCGAGCGCGATCGTCTGGACGCCGTTCACCAGAGAGAACGCGACGACGTCCCCGACCCGGGCGTCGAGGCCGACCTCGAAGGCGCCCGAGCCGTCGTCGCGGTAGACGTCGAGGCGATCGATCAGCGCGCTCGCTTCGGCGACGGTGAGCGCCGGCGTCGGCTCGACGTCCACGCTCGTTCGCGGAGCACGCTCGAGCCGCAGCGCGATCGAAGCGACCTCGAGGTCGGGATCGCCGGCCTCTCCCTCGTGCTGGAAGTCGAGGGTGAGCAGCTCGATCACCTCGGCGTCTCCGGCGGTCGCGGGCGCCACGTTCGTCGTCGCCATCGAGTACTGGCCGGCTCGACTCGGCCTCCAACGGATCCCCCTGTCGAGCGGGGGCGCCGCGTAGATCAGGTCGGGGTTGCCGTCCCGGTCGAGGTCGGTCGAGGCGATCGCCTCGACGCCGCCCGCGTTGCGCGTGAGCTCCTCAGCGGGTGCGAAGCTGCCGAGGCCGTCGGTGTTCTCGAGCCAGGAGACCGTGCCGCTCGCGCTCGAGGACACCAGCAGATCGAGGTCGCCGTCGACGTCGAAGTCGGTCGCGACGAGCTGGCCGGCAGCGCCCGCGATCGGCGTGATCGACTGCGCCGGTCCGAAGGTCGCCTGTCCGTCCGTGTTCTCGTACCACGCCAGCTCCGTCGAGCCCGTCGCGGCGACGTCGGGGTCGCCGTCGCCGTCGAAATCGGCGACGGCGAGCGCCCAGGCCTCGTCGAGGTTGGTCGTCACCGTGCGAATCCCGAAGCCGCCCAGGCCGTCGATGTTCTCGTACCAGTCGACCGTGTCGTCGTCGGGCGACGTCGAGAGCACGTCGAGGTCGCCGTCGCCGTCGAGGTCCGCCGCTGCGACGGTTCGGACCGACCCGGCGCCGCCCGAGATGACCCGTCGGACACCGAAGCTGCCGAGCCCGTCCGTGTTTTCGTACCAGGCCACCACGTCGTCCAGGGCGGATCCGACGATCACGTCGACGTCGCCGTCACGATCGACGTCCGCAGGCTCGAGCGTTCGCGCGCCGTCCGCGACCGTCGTCACGACCTGCGGCGACGTGTCATAGAGCCGGGATCCGGCGATGTTCTCGTACCAGACGACCGTGTCGTCGTCGGCCGTCGCGGCGAGGAAGTCGAGGTCGCCGTCGCCGTCGATGTCGGCCGCTCGCACGGCGCTCGGGCCGAAAGCCGTGAACGTCAGGGTCTCGCCGGTCCAGCTCCAGTCCTCGCCCTGCGGGTTGCCGTACCAACGTAGGGTGCCCCCCAGTGTGGACGCGGTGAGCACGTCGTCGTCGCCGTCGCCATCGAGGTCGCCGATGTCGAGCGCGTCGGTCGGCAGGCTCTGCGAGCCGGCGATCGTCGGAGCCCGGATCGCGGGCGATTCGGTTTCGCGGATCTCGTACCAGGCGAGCTCGGAGTAGGCGTCGGCGCCGCTTCCGAGCTGGAACGCCGTGAGGGCGTCGATGTCGCCGTCGCCGTCCATGTCGGCCGGAAAGGCGGCGTTGCGTCCCTGGCGGCCCCCTTCGACGACGCGCGCCTCCGCGAACGAGCCCAGGCCGTCGACGTTCTCGAACCAGATCGCGGCACCGTTGGACTCACGGGTCGCGAGGAAGTCGACGTCCCCATCCGCGTCCAGGTCCGCAGCCTCGAGACCCGTGACGGCAAAGGTGGGGCCGTCGCCCGGGGTGACCGGATGGGTCGCGCCGAACGTGCCCTGACCGTCGGTGTTCTCGTGCCAGTCGACCCTGCCCGGCGACGTGATGCTGAGCGAAGCGACGTCGAGGTCCCCGTCGCCATCGTAGTCGGCGGCGAGCCCGAACAGCACACTGACGATCGCGCCGGGCGACACCGGTTGGGGCGCGCCGAAGCTCCCTTCGCTGTCGGTGTTCTCGTACCAGAAGAGCTCGGTCGGTCCGCCGAATCCCGGGTAGTGGCTCGCGATCACGTCGAGGTCGCCGTCGGCGTCGAGATCGGCACAGGAGGGGCCGCCGGTTCCCCAGTGCCCTCCGGCGCTGCTCGTGATGATCCGCTGGACCCAGGCCCCCCCGGCGAAGTCCGCGTTCTCGTACCAGTAGATCGTCTGCGCGTTCGAGGACGCGACGACATCGACGTCCGTGTCGCCGTCGAGGTCGGCGGCGCAGACCCGATTCGTGTGGGGAACGAGATCCGAGACCGTCCGGACCGAGCCGAAGGTGCCCGCGCCGTCCTCGTTCTCGTACCAGAGGATCTCGCCCGAGGGCTGGAGCGTCGCGAGCAGGTCGAGGTCACGGTCGAGATCCATGTCGACCACGACGACGTGGGCGAACAGCTCTTGTGCCGCTGTCGTCGCGACGGCCTGCTCGACGCCCATCCCGCCGCGGCCGTCGAGGTTGGGGTACCAGGCGAGCGTGGATCGAAGCTCGTTGGTGGAAGGGTCGCGATATCTGCGAACGACGACGCCGTCGGTGTCGCCGTCCGCGTCCAGGTCGCCCGCCGCGAGCCGAACGCCTTCGGAGAACGACTTCGGATCCCACCGCTCGCCCGCTCGCCCGAACGCCACGCGGCGGCCGATCGATTCGTTGGCCAGCCACACGACGTCGCCGCCGAGTCGGGCCGAGCCGAGCACGTCCGCGTCGCCGTCGCCGTCGAGGTCGGCCACGCGCACGTCGATCGCGCCGTCGACGGCGGTCGAGAGGACGAGCGGTCCCGCGAAGGTGCCGTCGCCGTCGGTGTTCTCGAACCACGCGAGGCGGTCCTGACCGAACTCGGCGGCGACCAGGTCGAGGTCTCCGTCCTGGTCCAGATCGGCGGCCATGGCGGACTGCGGCGCGAGGCTCCCGGGCATGCTCTGCGCGGTACCGAAGCTGCCGTCGCCGTCGAGATTCTCGTACCACGCCAGCCGATCGCCCGAGCCGGCGCTGCCCACGGCGTCCAGATCGCCGTCCCCGTCCACGTCGACGGCGCCCACCGCGCGCGCCGAGTTCGCCCCGGTCGTGATCGTCCCGCCCAGCGCGAAGCTGCCCGCCCCGTCGAGGTTCTCGTACCAGGCGTGGGTAGCGTCCTGGGACGACGAGACCAGCACGTCGAGGTCGCCGTCGCCGTCCACGTCCGCGGGCTCGGCCCAGATCGGATCATTCGGACCCGAGGCGACCGGCACGCCGGCCGCGAAGTTGCCGAGACCGTCGGTATTCGCATACCAGAAGACCGCGTCCGAGCCGCGGGCGGTCGCCACCACGTCGAGGTCGCCGTCGCCGTCGACGTCCGCGGCGGCCACGAAGCGGGGGCCGTTCACCGAGGCCACCACCGTCTGCGCGGGTCCGAAGGTGCCATCACCGTCTGTGTTCTCGTACCAGAGAACGGTGTCTGCGATTTCCGCGCCCACCAGCACGTCGAGGTCTCCGTCGCCGTCGAGATCAGCGGCCGCCACGCCCCAGGCGCCGTCGGCCAGGGCCGAGAGGGCCCGCTCCGGCCCGAAGAGTCCGGCTCCGTCGACGTTCTCGAACCAGGCCACCGTGTCGTCGCCGGAAGCGGTCGTCAGGACGTCGAGGTCACCGTCGCCGTCGAGGTCCGCGGGCACGGCCTGCGCCGGCTGCGTGGCGGTCGCGGTGATCGACTGATCGCCACCGAAGACCGTCGCGGCGGCGACTCCCTGCGGTCCGAGCCCCAGGAGTCCCAGGGGTAGCGCGAGGACGAAGAAAATCGTGTGAACACGGTAGAAGCGAGGCATGCGTGTTCCTCCTGAAACACACCTAACCCAGCGCCGACTCCCGATCTTGTGGGGAACGTGGTGATTGGGTGGTTGTTCGGGAACCTCTCTATGCGGAGCGCGCGGATCTCATCGCCCATGCGGTCGTCGACGACTCCGTAGACGAGTCGGCCCTTCCGTTCGTTCGCCCCGCTGGGACGAACGGGCCGGTCAAGGGCCCGATCCGTGAGACGTGGACCGATGATTGCGCCTCACCTGACCAGACTCGCCCGGAACGCGACGTCTCCCCCCCCGAACTCCCTAGATCGCGAACCTCGCCCGATGCTCTCGGCAGTTCTCGATCGCCCGCGTCCGGATCCGACCGAAGTAACACTCCGCCAGCCAGCCCCGGACCGAAGCGATCCGACCTGCGAACAGCCGCTCACGAAGCACGTCCTTCAGTTCCAGCACCCGCCTCGTGATCCCCAACGCCTGCGCCGGTGTCCCTTTCCTTCGGTTCTCCGACCGATCCTTCAGGTAGTTCCGCCACACCGCCCAGATCGCCATCCGGTACAGCGCCGACTGCCGCCGCTTCGAGAACGCGATCGTTTCTCGCTTGTGGTTCGCACTGCAGTGGCGGATCAGCAGGTCCGACAGGTTCACCGGGAAGAGCGGGTTCTCGGGCGTCCTCGCTTCCTTCGAGCTCGTCTGCCCATGAACGAACTTCCGATCCGTAAGACGCGCCATCGCCCGCGGGTAGGCCTGGTGCTCGTCGCTCCGTAGCTCCACGACGCCTCTCGGCGGGACGACTCGGCGAAGTAGCTCCTCCACCCGCTTCCGCGTCGCCTGCGGGTCCGGGCGGCCGAATCTCTTCTCCAGGATCTGTCGTTTCACGGCCTGAGAAGGCCTCATCGTGCCGCTTCGACGAAGCTCGGCCTCGTTGAAGCCGTAGACGAAAAGGCTTCTTCCCACGACCAGGTTCAGGTCCATCGGCCAGTACGGGCTGTGCTCGAAGGTCCGGAAGCCGTCCAGAACGAGGGGCTCGTTCGGGCACGTATTCGGCCGCATGGACTCGTGGAACAGCAGACAATGCCGACCCAACCGGTCGCTGAGCCTCCGAACGGTGGAGTGCGAG
>JANSYR010000027.1 GCA_024742285.1 bacterium
CGAACGGGAGAATCCGCGTTCGAGCTCGGCTGATCCGCGGGTTCCGTGTCCCTCCGCCACGCCTGAGCGAAGTACCGCGCAGGAACTGCGGGTGACTTGCGTTCTCGTCGCCGGACCCCGGTTCGATCCGGCGTGGTTTTTTCCCAATCGTCCCGGGGCTGGATGGGGTATCGTGGACCTCGGAGATCCAGATGATCGATTCCTTGTTCACCCTGTATTGCGAAGATTGTGAAGTCGCCGGGCGGCCGAGCCGCCTCTGGGTGCGAGCCGAGATCGAAGTCTCGACGACGCGCGGACCCGAGACGCAGCACTATCTCGAATGCATGAACTGCGGCTACCGCTTCAAGAGCTGCATGGAAGACCACATGGAAGCGGTGGACGACGAGGAATGGAACCGGTTCGTGATCGAGCCGGGATCGTTCCAGCCCGGAGCACCCTCCCCGGATCGTTCCCGCACGACCGAAGGCTCTCGCTGACCGAAAGCGACTCCACCCCGGGCGCTGGCCTCCCGCCTCTCTCCGTCGAGGCGTCGGTGTCCGCCGATTCGCTCTTGGGGGCGACCGCGGATTTCGAGGCGCTCTCCGGCTGGCCTGCGCGCCTGGCCCGCTTCTGGCCCCGCCGCGTCGGGGCGGCGGAGCCCCTGGCGGCCGCCCTGGTCGACCACCATCGGACCGGGCGTCCGCGCCGGGTCTCGGCGACCCGCGCCGACGGCGTCCGTTTCGAGATCGAGACCGAGGAGTATTTCACCCTCGAGGGGGAGCTCGCCGAGCTCGATCGGATCGCCCTGGATCAGGCCCGCGGGCGGGTGCTCGACGTGGGCGCCGGCGCCGGTCGTCACGCCCTCGCCCTCGAGGCGCGGGGGCTCGAGGTCGTCGCGGTCGACGTGAGTCCGCGCTGCGTGGCGCTCTGCAGGGCGCGGGGCGTCCGCGACGCCCGGGTCCTCGACGTCATGGCCCTCGACTCCGACGCCCCCCTCGGTCGCTTCGACACCCTGCTCTTCGGGATGCAGACGATCGGGGTGGCGGGGGGCGTCGTCCCGCTCGGGAAGCTGCTCACGCGCCTGCGCGCCTGCCTCGCGCCGGGGGGGCGACTGATCGTGGATTCGAGCGATCTCTTCGAGGCGTGGGAGGGCGACGCGTCGGACCGGTCGCCCTCGCGCGGCGAGATCGTACTGACGACCCGCTATCGCGGATGGCGCGGGGAGCCCTTCCCATGGGTCTATCTCGCGGAAGACGTGTTGACCTCGGTCGCGCGGGAGGCCGGCTACGAAGTCGAGGCGCTCGGGCGGGTGGAGCGTGGAGAGTACCTTCTCGCTCTTCACGCCGAGGAAGCGTGTTAGGCGATGGATCCGCGTCGCGCGAAGCTCGAGCAGCTGTTCCGGTGGAAGCAGGTCGCCCTCTGGTCACCGGTGGTCTGGCTGCCCCTGGTCGTCTACTGGGGAGCGACCGGTCGCGGGCCTCGGGCGATCGGCCTGGCGATCGCGGGGGGCATCTTCGTCGGCGTCGCGCGCTTCGTGGTCGGGAGCGCGCGCTGTCCCGGCTGTGAGACCCGCTTCAGGGACACGCCCGCGGGCTTCCGGCGGATCTGGAACGACATGACGTGCGAAGCGTGCGGCCTCTCCCTCTTCGAGCTAAGACGTGGCCGCGCCCGGGACTAGCAAGCCGTAACGAGCCTGCTTCGAATGGAGGAGTCGCCCCATGGCCCCCGCCTTCGATACGTACTCCCGTGACCCGGACGACGTCGCGCGCGTCTTCCGCTACTTCGCCGAGGTCGAGACGCCGCGGCTCGGCTCTCGGGTCTACACCGACTACTGTGCCGGCATCGCCGACGATCCCCGACTCCTCGAGCTCGCCTGCCGGACGATCCCGTCGCAGCCGCCGCCCAACGTGTTCTTCGCGGCGGTCAAGCACCTGCTCCTCGAGGACCCGGAGCGGAGCGACGAGGCCCGCGCGTTGGCGCGCTTCTATCCGACGCTGAGCGGTGGCTCGATCCCGGACGAGTCCGCCTTCCCGGCGTTCCGCGCCTTCTGTCTCGCCCACGCCGACGAGCTCGACCCGGTGCTGCGCTCCGGCCGGACGCAGACGTGCGTCGTCCACCGCAGCGCGATCATGCTGCCGGCGATCGGGACCCTTCCCCGGGTCGCGCAGGCGGACGGTCGCGTCGGCCTGCTCGAGATCGGCCCGGCCATCGGCCTGAACCTCCGTCTCGACCACTATCGCTACGTCTACGAGGGGGAGGGCGCGACGCTCACCTGGGGCGCCGAAGACGCGACGCCGCGACTCGCCTGCGAGATCCGGGGAACCGTCCCGCTGCTTCCGGCGCGGCTCGAGATCGCAGCGCGCCACGGCCTCGAGCTCTCGCCGATCGACGTCGACGATCCGAGCGCGGTGCGCTGGCTGCGCGCGTTGATCTGGCCCGAGCACGTCGAGCGCGGCCGCCTGATGGACGAGGCGATCGAAGTCGCCGCGCGCGTGCCGGCGCTGATCGCTGCGGGCGACGCGACGAAGGATCTCGAGGACGCCGTCGCGCGCCTGCCCGCGGATGCGCCAAGGGTCGTCTTCGCGACCGTCGCGCTCTACCAGATCGACGACGACGGCCAGCGCGCGATCCACGCGTCGCTCGCCCGCGCCAGCGCGGCGCAGCCGATCGACTTCGTCACGATGGAGAGCAACGGCCAGGGCGGGTGTCGGATCGACCACTTCGCCTTCGAAGCCGGCGGCGCGACCGACCACACCGTTCTCGCCCAGGCCGACAGCCACGGTCGTTGGATCGAATGGGGCCGGCAGCTCTGACCCTGAAGACCGCGCCGCCTCGAGTGGAGCCTTCAGCGGTCACCGGCTCCGCCGGTGACAGCGCGCTCCGCGCGCGTCAATAACGTGCGATGACCTCGTCGCCGAAGCGCTTCACCCAGTCGATCTTCTGCTGGAGCTTCATCGTGTCCGGCTCGTAGGGATTGCGATAGCCGACGGTCAGACACGTCACGCCCTTGTCTTCGAGGCGCTTGAAGTCGTCGACCCCGAAGGCGGGCATCCCGGCGTAGACGCTGAACGGCTCGTTCTCGCGGCCGTACTGCTTTCGGTAGCCGTTCACGATCTCGAGCCGTTCGACGAGCTCCTCCTCCGAGAGCGAGACGAAGTTCACGCCGTTGCCGAACTGGCCGGCGCGGCGATAGGCGGGCTTGCTGTGGCCGCCGATCACGATTTCGGGCATCGCCGACGGAACCGGACACATCTTGATCCGCGGGATGTCGTAGTACT
The DNA here is from genome assembly GCA_024742285.1 of bacterium. Lineage (NCBI taxonomy): Bacteria > bacterium. Next base: position 3,258 of record JANSYR010000027.1, read on the forward strand.
CGCTCTTCCACTCGAAGTACTCGCCGGACATCAGCCCCTGGATGATCTGGATCATCTCGTCCATGCGCTTGCCGCGGCTGTCCCAGTCCTGGCTGCAGGCCTGGAAATCCTCGATCCACGGGGAGAGGCCGATGCCGAAGATGAGGCGCTCGTTCGAGAAGACGTGGAGCGAGGACACCTGCTTCGCGGTCAGGACCGGGTCGCGGATCGGGAGCTTGAGCACGCCGAACGCGAACTTGATGTTCGAGGTCACGACGGACATGGCGGCGAAGAGCTGGAACGGATCGAGGAAGGGGGCGCCCTCGAGGAAGTCCCGATTGCCGGTCGGCGTGTAGGGGTACTTGTCCCGGGCGACCTCGGGGTAGAGGATGCTGTCACCGAGCGCGAAGACGCCGAAGCCGGCCTCGTCGGCGGCCTGCGCCAGGGGCAGGTAGTGGTCGATGTCGCACATCGATTCGGCGATTCCGAACTGCATGGTGGTCTCCCGTCGGGGCCGTCGGTGGCCCGGGCCACAACGATAGCCGCGCGATAACGTGTTCGGGGGCCCTGAATGTGCCCGTGAGCGAGGAGGTTCGATGGCCGAGTTGAAGCACGATCTGCCCGAGGGCATGGTGGAATGGATCGCCGAGACCGGCGGCGGCGAGGTCACGCATCTTCGTCGCCACGTCGCACGGCGCGAGGCGTGGATCGTCGACGTGACCCGGCCCGACGGCAGCGTGCTCGAGGGTTTCCTCCGCCTCCAACGCGACGACGGTGGGGTCGATCCGCGGCGGCTCGAGCGCGAGACCCGGATCACCCAGGCGTTGATGGAGACCGACGTTCCGGTGACGACCGTCCACGGCTGGAATCCCGACCTGCGCTGCACGCTCTTCTCGCGCGACCCGGGCCGCTCGGACATCGACAAGCTCGAAGACCCGGCGCAACAGCGCGCGATCATGGAAGACTTCATGCGCGTCTGCGCGCGCTTCCACAACCTCGACCTCGACGCGCTCGGGATCGACGACGTGATGGAGCCGCGTCCGACGAACGCGCGCGAAACGGCCCTCAACGAAGTCGATTTCATCTGCCGACAGTGGGAGCGCTTCCTCGACGGCTACGACGACCCGCTGACCGTCTACGGCCTCGACTGGCTGCGTCGCTTCGCGCCGGAGAAGGTCGCGCGCGTGTCCCTCGTCCAGGGCGACACGGGTCCGGTCAACTTCATGTTCCAGGGCGATCGCGTGAGCAGCGTGATCGACTGGGAGCTCGGTCACTGGGGCGACCCAATGGAGGACCTCGGAAACATCCTCGTTCGCGAGATGTGGAATCCCAGCGGCGGGCTCGAAGGGCTCTTCAAGCTCTACGAGGCGGAGAGCGGTATCCCCTACGACCGCTTCGGCGCCCAGTACTACGCCGTCCACCAGCAGGTGCGCGGCATGATCCCGATCCATCACGTCGCGCTCCACGCCCATCCCCGCGAGTCCCTGGCCTGGTATCTCTGTTATCGGTACCTGGGCGATCGAACGACCTGCGAGATGCTGATGATGGCGATGGACGTCGACGTCGAGCGGCCGGAGATGCCCGAGGACGTGGGCGCGCCCGACGTGCTGGCGAACGGCGCGATGTTCGCTCTCGAGAACGACGTCACCCCGACGGTCGAGGACGCCTTCGCGGCGCGACGCGCGCAGGACGTGAAGATCCTGATCGAGTGCATGGACCGCAGGCGGCGCTACGGCGCAGCGATCGACGAGATCGAGTGCGAAGAGATGACCGCGCTCCTCGGGACCCAGCCGAAGTCCGTCGCCGAGGGCAACACGAAGCTGTGTGAAGCGTTCCGCAACCACGAGATCGAGGACGCCGCGGCGATCGAGTACCTCACGCGCAAGGCCTGGCGGGACGCGTGGCTCTACTCGCCCGCCGTCGACATCTACCCCGATCGGGACTGGTCCAGGATCGACTGATCCGTGGCCTGGTTCTTCGCCTGCGGGCGCTCGGCGAAGGGGGTTTCGCGGCGGGCGTTTCGTGTCAGTCGTCGTTCGACATGGCGCCCATGACGGTGGCCATGTGCGGGATGGCGTTTGCCCAGAAGGTGTGGGTGCCCTGGTCGAGGAGCTCGCGGCCGGCTTCGACGAGGGCCGCCTGGGCGGCGGCGGCGAGGGCGCTGCCGGTCGAGATCCGCGCGGCGCCGGCTTCGAACATCTCGCTCGCCGAGGGGCCGCCGGGCAGGATGAGCGCGTTGATCGGACGGTCGACGGCGGCGGCGACGGTTCGGAGGTCGTCGGTGGTGGCGAGGCCGGGGGCGTAGAGCACGTCGGCGCCCGCTTCCTGATAGGCCTGGAGCCTCGAGATCGTGTCGGCCAGATCCGGGTTGCCGCGAATGTGATTCTCGGCGCGGGCGGTCAGCACGAGGGGCGCCTCGCTCGCGCGGTTGGCCTCCGCCGCGGCGCGGATCCGGTCGGCGCCGTGGGCGGGGTCGTAGAGTGCGCCCCCGCTCCAGTCCTCGATCGAGCAGCCGGCCAGGCCCGCCTCGAGGGCCGCGCGGATCGTGGTCGCCGCGTCTTCGGGGGCGTCGCCGAAGCCGTTCTCGAGATCCGCGCTGACCGGCAGCGGCGTGGCACCGACGATCTCCGCCGCGTGCGCGATCGCTTCGTCGCGGGTGACGCCGCCGTCCGGTCGGCCGAGGGCGTTCGCGAAGCCGGCGCTGGTCGTGGCGAGGGCCGGGAAGCCGAGGGAGGCCAGGATCCGGGCCGAGCCCCGGTCCCAGGGATTCGGCATGACGAAGGTCTTCTCGTGGAGGGCGCGGAAGGTGTCGCGGGCTTCGCTCGGGGTCGGCAGGGCGGTCGTCATCGATGGGGCTCCGGGGCGCGAGGTTCGCTCGCGAGCGTCGCAGAGGGTCGGTCCGTTGTCTGGCGCCAATCGGACCCCGATCTCGCGGGCCAATGATGGGTCCAAAAGGCCACATCAAGGATCGGAGTTTCGAGAGCACTTCAGTCGCAGACCCCTTCCTGCCGATTCGAAGGAGGCGAGGGCGATTCCGCCTCCGCGCGAACGGGGCGAGCCATGCCGACAGTCGAAGAACTCAAGATGGACGGGACCGAGCGCGAGTGGTGGGAGCGCGTCCGCGCGCGCGGTGCGCTCTGGTACGTGGTGAACAAGGGCCTGGCCTTTCTGATCCTCTTCCCGGCGCTCGGTCTCGGCGTGCTCGACTGGGACTGGAGCCCGAGCCTGCTCGTCGAGGGTTGGATGATCGGCCTCTTCTGGGGCGCGTTCTTCTTCATGCGCAAGGAGCTGCGCTACCGCTTCACCCTCGAGCAGGAAGGTCTGCCCGCGCCGGACGGCTGGGGCGACTGACCCGACCGTTGGGGCGAGTGACGGGGGCTCCTGATCCGAATCCGTCGAAGGGGCGAACGGCGAGCGATGGATCTTCTCTGGCTGCTGCTCGCGATCGCGGCGCTGGTCGCCGTCTTCGCCACGACCCGTCCGGGTCGCGACGCGATGAAGCGGATCGGGCTCCGCGATCGCGTGCCGGGGGCGGCGCCGACGGACGATGTCGCGTATCTCCTCTCGATCTGTGGGGGCGACCGGGTCGAGGCCGCGCGGTGCGTCGAAGCAGAACGCGACCGCTTTCCCGATCTGACCGAGGCGGACCACTACCGCCGGGCCATCCGCAAAGGCATGGCGGAGCGTGAGGGCATGGCGGAGCGTGGGGGAACGGCGCAGCGCGAGAGTCCAGGGGAGCGCAACGCCTAGTCCGCTCCTCGACCGGTCGTGCCACCCGCCAGGAGGTAGATTCCTGCCGTGGACCCCCGGCTCTTCCTTCCCCTCGAGACGACCGATGCGTCCCCGCCCGCGACGCTCGGGCGCGGGGACGAGGCGCTGGCGTGGTCGGGCCTCGCGTGTGGCTGCGGATCGGAGGCGTTCCGGGTCACCGGTTGGCCGCGCATCACGACCGGCCGCGGCGGGCTCTTCTGGCGGAGCCTGACCCGCGTCTTCCGAGAGACGCGCCAGCCCATGGAAGAAGGGGAGCTGCTCGAGGCGCCGTTCTGGCTGCCGCTGCGGGTCCAGTGCGAACGCTGCGAGCGAGAGACGGTCCTCCTCGACCGGGATGCCGTCGCCGATCGCTTGTCCGAAGAGGGGCGCAAGGAGCCCCGCGAGTCCTATCGTTGTCGCGTCTGTCGGCGCGGACGGGTCGGGCTGCGGGTCGGGTCGGCGGTCGATGCGAAGGCACCCGAGCGGGCGGACTTCGTGGTCGTGGCGCGCTGCCGCGCCTGCGCTCGGGAGAGCCGCGTGGCCTGGTCGCGGGGGCGACCGAGCGAGCAGGAAATCGAGCTCGACATGCTCTACGGGCGACGTTAGGCGGAGCACGACCGATGCCAGGCGGAGCATGGCCGACGTGAGACGGAGCGACTCGGACCGGTGAGCATCCAACCCAATCGCGTGATCGCGAAGATCATCCATCAGGTGGACCAGGCGGACTGGCCGCCGCTCCGCTCGGAGGTCTTCGCGGAGGAGGGCCGCGACGCGTGGCTGCGGATCTACCGGGCGCCGGCGCATCCGCGCTACGCGACCGCGATCCACTTCTGGGTGCACGCCCTGCGCGACGAGCTCGCGGCGACCGGGCGGCGCGTGGATCTCGTCGGGGCGGCGGGACATGCGCTGTGTCGGGCGCGGTCGATCGAGGCGTGGCTCGAGACGCTCGACGAGAACCGGTGCTTTCGGGCATCGCCGGCGCGCGCGGAGCTTCGCGACGCGATCGACGAGACCGGGAAGGCGGAGCTCCACTGGATGCTCGAGAGCGACACCCGGCGGTCGAGCGTGCTCGATCTGCGGTCCGGCTTCGTGGCCGATTTCTGGGCGCGGGGAGGGGGGCCGAGCTGGCGGAGAGGCGCGGGATGGCCGATCTGAGGCGGATTTCCGTGCTCCTTCTCCTGGCCCTCGCGGGCGTGTCGAGCGGTTGCTCGGATCCCGACGCCGCGATCCTGGCGCGGTTCGACGATGCGGAGCGGGCCCGTTTCAAGCGTGGACAGCAGGTCGCGGTTCCCTGCTGGACGTGCCACGACCTGGCCGGCACGGTCAAGAAGGTGGGACCCTCGCTCCTCGGCCTCTACGGACGGCGCTCGGGGGCGGCCCCGGACTACGAGAGCTCGGCGGCGCTCCGGGCCGCGTCGATCGTCTGGGACGACCGGATGCTCGGGGCGTTCCTGCGCAATCCGGCGGGCTTCGTTCCCGGCAATCGGATGGTCTCGCCGGGTGTGCAGGACGCCGCGCGTCTCGAGGATCTCCTCTTCTACCTGCGGCACGTGACGGAGCCGGGCGCACGAGATCGCTAGTGACTTCCCGATCGCGCGTATCGTCCGCGGCCGGAAGCGATACGCGGACCAAGCGCGCGACCGCGGTCGGAAGCGATGCGCAGACCACGCGCGCCTCGCGTGCGTTTGCGACTCCGGATCAGCGTGTTTCGGGCAGGAAGCGCCACGCCCCGGGGTGGCTGGTTTATGCTTGGGACCCGCCGCGGCATGAGCCGCGCGGTCCCGCGACCCGCCGCCGCCCCGGGTCGCCGTCTGCGAGGCTCACTCCCGATGAACGCGAACGCGGAGAACGATCGGTCCGCCCGTCGAGCGGAGCTCCTCGCGCGCCGGACGCGCGCGATCCGGAACGTGACCGTCCGCCTCTGCGACACGCTCTCGCCGGAGGACTGCGCGGCGCAGTCGATGCCCGACGCGAGTCCCGCGAAATGGCACCTGGCGCATACCACCTGGTTCTTCGAGACCTTCCTCCTCTCTCGGGAGGATCCCGACTACAGCGTCCGTCACCCGCGTTTCGAGTACCTCTTCAACTCCTACTACAACGCCGTCGGCGAGCAGTACTCGCGCCCGGACCGCGGATTGCTCACGCGGCCGGGCTGGGAAGAGATCCTCGCCTACCGCGATCACGTCGACACGGCGCTCCTCGGCCTGCTCGAGGACCCGGGCCGACTGCCCGGTGCGGCCCTCGACGTCGTCGAGCTCGGGCTCCACCACGAGCAGCAGCACCAGGAGCTGCTCCTGACCGACGTGAAGCACCTGCTCTCGCACAATCCGCTCGCTCCTGTCTACCGACCGATGAAGGAGCCTTCCGACGTCGCGATCCAGTCGATGGCCTGGCACGCCTATCACGGCGGCCTCGTCGAAATCGGTCACGAAGGCCGCGGTTTCGCCTTCGACAACGAGTCCCCCCGCCATCGCGTCCATCTCGAGCCCTTCGAGCTCTCGTCGCGCCTCGTACGGAACGGCGAGTTCGCCGCCTTCATCGACGACGGCGGCTACCACCAGCCGGAGTTCTGGCTCTCGGAAGGCTGGGCCCGCAAGGAGGAAGAAGGCTGGGAGGCGCCCCTCTACTGGTCGAAGCAGGACGGGCGGTGGCACGCGTTCACCCTCGGCGGGCGCGTGGCCGTCCGGAGCGAGGAGCCGGTCTGTCACGTGAGCCTCTTCGAGGCGGACGCGTTCGCGCGCTGGGCCGGCTGTCGTCTTCCGACCGAGGCCGAGTGGGAGCACGCGGCGGCGGACGTCCCGGTCGAGGGCAACCTGCTCGAAGGCGGTCGCTTCCATCCCGAGGTCGCACCGGCCCGCGCGGTCCATCTGGGGCCTCTCCAGCTCTTCGGGGACGTCTGGGAATGGACGGCCAGCGCGTACTCCGCCTATCCGGGCTTTCACCCGGCGGCCGGTGCGCTCGGCGAATACAACGGTAAATTCATGTCCAGCCAGATGGTTCTGAAGGGCGGATCGTGTGTGTCGCCCCGCTCCCACCTGAGGGCGAGCTACCGCAACTTCTTCCCGCCGGACGCGCGTTGGCAGTTCAGCGGGATCCGTCTCGCGCGCGACGTGGAGCGCGGCGGGGTCCTTCCCGCCTGAGCCGGCTCATTCGAGGCGTCGGGGCTTCCGACAAGAGGGGTGATGAGCCCGTCCGCTGCAGATCCGAGATTGACCTTCGCCCTGGCGCTCCTCGCCGGGATGATTGCGCAGGCCCTCGCGCGGCATCTTCGGCTGCCGGGCATCGTGCTGCTCCTGATCGCGGGCATCGCCCTCGGCCCGGACGGGCTCGGCTGGGTCCAGCCGCGCTCGCTCGGACACGGCCTCTTCTCGATCGTCGACTTCGCCGTCGCGATCATCCTCTTCGAGGGCGGGCTCAATCTCGAGATGTCGCGCCTGCGGCGCTCGGGCCAGGCGATCCGTCGGCTGATCACGTGGGGCGCGGTCGTGACCCTCCTGGGCGGCGCGCTCGCTGCGTACCTGTTCCTCGACTGGGGCGTCATGAAGGCGCTCCTCTTTGGCGGCCTCGTGGTCGTGACGGGGCCGACGGTCGTCGGTCCGCTCGTCTCCGAGCTTCGCCTCCGCCCGAAGGTCGCGACGCTGCTCGAGGCCGAAGGCGTATTGATCGACCCGATCGGCGCGATCCTCTCGGTCGTGATCCTCAAGCTCGCGCTGTCTTCGGCGGACCTGGGGCCACTGCTCCTCGCGCAGAGCGGCGCCGGGCTCGCGCGCATCGCGGCGGGCGGCGTGCTCGGGATCGCGGCGGGCTTCGTTCTGGCGCGGGCGCTGCGGATCTCCCGGCTGCTTCCGGACGGGCTCGAGAACGTCTTCGTGCTGGCGGCGGTGCTGCTCCTCTATGCGGGCTCCGAGACGCTGCTCTCGCACAGCGGCGTCCTCGCGGTGACCGTCGCCGGCGTCGTCGTCGGCAACACGCGGTCCTCGGTCGAGCGGGAGCTGCGCGAGTTCAAGGATCAGCTCACCGTGATGCTGATCGGCCTCCTCTTCGTCCTGCTCGCCGCGGACGTGCGCTTCGAGCAGGTGCGCGCCCTCGGTTGGGAGGGGCTGGCCGTCGTCGCCGCCCTGGTCCTGGTCGTGCGTCCGCTCGGCGTCTGGCTCTGTACCCGGGGCGCCGACCTGGAACGCAACGAACGGCTCTTCCTCGCGTGGGTCGCCCCGCGCGGGATCGTCGCCGCAGCGATCGCGAGTCTCGTCGCGGCGGACCTCGAGCGGGCCGGGCTCGAGGGCGGGATCGAGCTGCGCGCGCTGGTCTTCCTGACGATCGCGGTGACCGTCACCCTCGCCGGGCTGACGGCGGGCCCGATCGGGAGTCTCCTGGGCGTCCGTCTCCGCCAGCGCGACACGGTTGCGATCCTGACGGCCCAGACCCTCGGGCTCGCGCTCGCGCGGGAGCTGCGCCGCGGCGGGGTCCCGGTCGTCTTCCTCGACTCGAACCCGAACGGGATCCGTCGCGCGGAGGACGAAGGATTCGCCGTCGTGTACGGGGACGCGCTCCAGGAGACGGTCATGCAGCGCGCGCGACTCGGCTTCGTTCGAACCGTGGTCGCGCTGACGGCCAACGAGACGCTCAACGGCGTGTTCGTCGCGCGCGCTCGGGACCGCTTCGGGGTTCCGAACGGGCTCGTCGCCGCCTCGGAGGTCGGCGGCGGACTCGTCTCGGAGCAGGTCGCCGGCGGAACGGCGAAGATCGCCTTCGAGGGGCCCCACGACGTCGAGCGTTGGGACGTCCGGGGACGACGGGGCGACGTCGAGATCACACGGCTCCTCTACACGCCGCCGGAGGTCGCGGACGATGGTTCCGAGACGGTCGAGACGTCGTCGTCCGGAGGTCTCTCGGAACGCTTCGTCACGCTGACCGTCGACCGTGACGGAAAGACGTTCGTGATGGACGGGCGGTGGGCGTTCAAGGCGGGGGACACGATCTCCGTCGCGATCCACGCGCCGGAGCGCGAAGATGCCGAGCGCGAGCTCGCTGGGCTCGGGTTCACGCCGCTGCCGGAAGACGAGGCGGACGGTGAAGCGGGCGACGCGCCGGACGCGGATGGTTGAGCCGACCGGCGTGGCGTAGGATCGCGGCGATGAGTGCCGCGACGCCGCTCCGTTCCCTGGATCGCCATCCCGACCTGGTCGCCGCGGCGATCTATGCGCGGGAGGTTCCGGCGCCGATCGCGGCGGTCTGGGAGAACGTCCACGACTGGGAGCACCTGCCCTGGCTCCACGATCAGGCGTTCACGAAGATCGCGCTCCGCGAGGCCGGCGACTGGGGCTGGCACGCGGACGTCGGCTTCCCCGGTGACACCGAGGCAGACGTCGAGCTCGTGATCGATCACGCCGCCTCGTGTTATGTCGCTCGGACGCGGACCGAAGGCACCGTCCGCGGGGAGACCTGGACGCGCCTCACGCCCCTCGCCGACGACCGGACCGGGGTCGAGGTCGAGTTCCTTCTGCCTGCCATGCCCGAGGCGGCGCTCGCGCAGGCGGGGGACGCGATGGTCGCGCTCTATGCCGGGCTCTGGGACCAGGACGCGGAGATGATCCGGGTCCGGGATGCCACGGATCCGGGGAACCGGACGGCCTCCGCGGGTCGCGGACCGGTCGAGCTGGGGGCGTGGTCGACGGTCCGGTCGACGCTGCCTCGGGTCGTCGAGGTCGGGGGCCACCGCTTCGTCCTCGCGCTCCGCGGGGATCGGCCCGTCGTGTTCGCGGCGGAGTGTCCGCACTGGCGCGGGCCCCTCGAGGACTGCGCGATCGAGGCCGACGGGAGCGTGGTCTGTCCCTGGCACGGGTACCGCTTCGAGGTCGAGACGGGGCGAAGTAGCGACGGGCGGGGCCTCAAGCTGCGCCCGGCGCCCCGGATCGAGCTGGACGAGGCGGCGGACTCGATTCGGCTGGTGGCGAGCGGAAACCCCACGCAAGTGTGAAACTGTTCACGGTCACGTCGGGGACGAGTGACGAGACTGTCCCCATGATGAACGCCGCGAGAGGACTGGACATGGATCGCCGCGAGCTGCTCGGAAGCGTCTCGATCTTCGCCTCGCTCGAAGAGAAGGAGCTCGATCTCCTGCTCCAGGCGACGACGACCAAGAAGCTGAAGCCCAAGGAAGTGCTCTGTCGCAAGGGCGACCCCGGGAACCAGCTCTACGGGGTCCTGTCCGGCTCGCTCAAGGTCACGACGACGGGAACGGACGGCAAGGACGTGATGTTCGGCCTGATGGGACCGGGCGAGGTGATCGGTGAGATCGCGCTCTTCGACGGCGAGGAGCGCTCGGCGACGGTGACCGCGGTCGAGACGACCGAGCTTCTCACGCTCCATCGCCGCGAGCTGCTCCCCTTCCTCGAGAAGAACCCGCGCGCCGCGATCGGCCTCGCGGGCGTGCTCGCCGCGCGCGTGCGGGCGCTCTCGGATCGTGCCGAGGATCGACAGACGATGCCGCTTCCGGGGCGGATCGCGAAGCGCCTGCTCAGCCTCTCCGAGAGCCACGGCAAGCGACCGATCGTCGGCGGCCCGGTCGAGGTCCGCATGCCGCAGCAGGACCTCGCCGACCTCGTGGGGACGACCCGCGAGAGCGTCAACAAGCAGCTCCGCGCCTGGGAAGAAGAGGGCATCGTCGAGCTCGGCCGCGGCCGCGTCGTCTTGAAGCAGCCAGAAAGCCTCGAAGCCGTCACGGCGATGTTCGAGCTCTGACGGCGCCACTGTCCGCCGGACCCGCCGTCTGCCCACTCGGATCCCGACTTCGCATCGGGATCATCCACCGCACGATCGACCGCGACAGGTCCGCCGATCCGTCGCGCACGGGGCCGACCGGTTCCCCGTGGGATCAACTCGTCTACCACTCGTGCAGGCGGTCGCGCAGCCGTTGCCTCGCCGCGCTGTTCCATCTTGCATGACGTGCATCGATGGGGGCAAGATGGGCAGCAGGGGGAACCATCCGAAGCACTCCTGATCCAGAGTCGATTCGATGCCCGACGAGGGGGCCCCGATGACCAAGGCCATAGGCATCTTTGCTGCTCGAAAGGCTGCGGCTCACTTGCGTCGCGCCCGTTCGCTCCGTCTCCTTCCGGTGCTCGCGATTCTTCTGGGAGGCGTGATCGCGTCGAACGCGTTCGCTCTTCCCCCTCGAATCTACGCGAGCCCCGCCGCGGATGGCGTCCCCCCGGTCTTCTCGCCGGTCCCCCTTCCCGCGAGCGCCACGCTCGACCTCTGGATCGAGACGGGGGCGAACGACTCGAACGACGCGAGCGAAGAAGTCTGCTTCGACGGCTCGGGAGACGAGCTCTGCGCCTGGCATCTCGAGATCGAGGTGACGGGGGGTGCGACGATCACTTCGTTCGCCGAGAACTTCGATCTTCCCGGTCGAGCGCTCGAGTACTCGATCCCCGATCCGACCCACCTGCGCGTTCTTCGACTCGACGCGAGTGGGGCCGAGGCGGGTGACGAAGGTCGCCTGCGGATCGGGCGTCTCGCGATCGTGAATCCGGGCGGTGGCGAGGTCGTCCTCACGTCCGCGAGCTCGGTCGTCGATGCGGACCTCGAGCTGATCTCGCTCGCGACGGAGGTCATCGCCTCTCCCGAGCCTGGAGGAAGCCTTCCGCTCTTCGCAGGACTGCTGGTGACCGCGGGCTGGGCGCGGCGTCGGCGCCAGCGCTCCGGGTCACGCGTCGCGGGTCGAGGGGGCGCGACGGTCCTGGCGATCGCTGCGACCGTCCTGATCTGCGCCCCTTCGTCGAGTCACGCGCAGCAGGCGATCACGCCCGTCGAGGACCTCTGTCTCACCGGCGGGACCCACTCCTATCGACCGGAAGCCCCGGCGCTGCCGGTCGTAACGTCGACGGTCTCCGGGTATGCGTGCGCCGACCCGTTGGGGACCGGCGTCGCGACGCCCTTCGGCACTTCGATCTCGATTACGTCGACCCATCCGATGGAATGGGTGTCGGTGACCGTCGGCTACCGGGGCTCTGCGGCGCCGCAGCCCACCGTGACCGTCGTTCTCTCCGACGGGCTCGGCCTCTCGGTCGTCTCGGAGATCGTCGTCAACGGGGGTGGCTCGCTCTTCTTGCCCTCCACCGGAAGCACCGCATTCTCGCTTGCGGCCACGGACACCGTCGAGCTCGGCGTCATCGATATCTCCCACCGGCCCCATTGTGGCGACGACTTCGTGGACGGAAGCGATCCGGACGGGGACGGGCTGCCGACTTCGTGGGAGCGCTGCGGTCTGAAGGTCATCGAACGCCCGGACCCTGCGCCCGACATCACCAAGGTCTGCCGTCTCGAGCCGTGTTCGCTCGACCTGGAGGCGATGGGCGCCGACCCGCTCACGAAGGACGTCTTCGTCGAAGTGGACTGGATGCGGAGAGGTCCACATCGCCGTTCGCACTGGCCGCGCCGGCGCGCGGTCAAGCAGGTCGTGGCGTCCTTCCTCGACGCGCCGGTCTCGAATCCGAGCGGCATCACCGGCATTCGCCTCCATCTGGACGCAGGGCCCCGGTCGATCATGAATCCGGAGACCGGCGAGCGATGGCGCGATCTCTCTCGTTCGAACTCCATCGCGCACGTCGACCGGCTCGGATCCTGCGAAGTCATTCCGGGTGACCTGTCGGACCCCGCGGATGGGTGCGGATTGCTGTACGCCACGATCTGGGACGAGTTCGACAGGATCCGTGACGGGACCACCGTGCTTCCGCGCAACTTCGAGGCCGCTCGAAAGTCCGTCTTTCGCTACGGGCTGTTCGCGCATCGCGTCGATGGACCGGCCACCGGCGTGGCGGCTTCGACCGGGGGACTCGCTCGTGATGCGCCGGCTTCGGATTTCATCTCGAGTCTGGGAGACTGGAACGGGAGCGGCACAGGAGACGTCCTCGATCAGGGTACGACGCTCATGCACGAGCTCGGTCACACGCTCGGGCTGGAGCATGGCGGCCCATCTCCCGAACCCAACTTCAAGCCGAACTATCTGAGCGTCATGAACTACTCGTTCGCCACGACGGGTCTGCTGCGACTGACGCGTGGGAACCGGTTGCAGTATTCGCGATGGAGCCTTCCGGATCTCGATGAGTTCGCCCTGGTGGAGACGAACGGGATCGACGGTCAGGATTCGGACAATGCGACGGCCCTCGCAGAGTGGGGAACGCGGTGGTCCTGTCCGCCGGGCGTCTGTACGGCGTCCGGGGTGGCCTGCTCTCAGAGCAGCGACTGCGCGGTCTCCGAGACGTGTCTGAACGGCATGTGTTCGGGGAGTGCCGACTACTGCATCGTAGACGTGCAGTGTCCTGGAGCGGAGGTCTGCGCCCTGGGAACCTGCAGCACGAGCGGGAATGGCTGCGCAGATTCGATGGACTGCCCTGTCTCCGAGACGTGCGTCGGTCTCGACACCGTGAGCTTCGATTCGCTCGTCGCGCAGGGGGCCAAGGACTGGAACTGCGACGGGGAAGATTCGATCGCAACGCCCATCCAGAGCGATATCAACGCTTCCGCGGATCTCGAGTCGAGTCTCGACGGTGAATGGAACGACTGGGAGAACCTCGTCTACGTCGCCGGCTCGGTGGGTGGCCTTGCGCCTGGGCCCTCCGCTACGCCGGTTCGGCTCACCGACATGCCTTTCGAGATCCTGAGTCAGATCCGCGACGAACGCGCCGTGGACGTCCAGGCCCAGCCCGACATCGCGCTGCGGCCGGGCGGAACGGCGGCCATCGAAGTCACGGTGCGCAACACCGGTCGGATCGCCGATACCTACTCCGTCGTTCTCGCGAGCTCCGGGGGCTGGGCCTCGGTCTCGGGGCCGCCCGTCGTCGCACTCGATGTGGATCAAGAGGCGGAGTTCGTCGTGAACGTCTCTGTTCCGCCCGGCGCGATCGTGGGCGCGGAGGACGAAGTCGGCCTCGAAGTGACGAGTCTCTCGAACGCCGAGATCCAGGAAACCGACACGACGATCGTCGAAGTCATCTCGTGCGGCGACGTGACGCGCAGCGGCGGGGTGGACGAAGGCGACGTCGATCGGCTGCTCGAAGCGCTGCTCTTTCCGCTGGAGAGGCCGCTCTCGAACGAGAGCGTCGAGCGGTGTTCCGTGATCGGCTCCGCGAGTGACTGCGACCTGGTCGACCTGGTCGTGCTCGATCGCGAGGTCGTCTCGGCTGCTTCGCAGCCAGGGATCGCACAGGTCTGCGGCTCGGCCGTTCCCTAGTGGGCAGACGCGACCAGGCCGGTCGAAAGAGCCCGACCCCGTCCACCGTCTCGAGCGTCACGTCGCGCTGGGAGAACTGCGCCGCGCCGATCAGGACGGGCGTGCGCGCCGGGTCCCGACTCATTGCGGTGTGTATTTGCGGAGCTTGCGCTGCAGGCTCTGGCGGTGGAGGCCGAGCCGCCGCGCGGCCTGCGAGATGTTGCCCTCGCATTCGGCGAGCACGAACTCGATGTACTCGCGCTCGTGGCGGTAGAGGCTCTGGAACTCGTCGGGGATCGGGAGCTCGCTGTCTTCGTCGTCCTCTTCGTTGAGGGCGCGCTCGACCTGGTCGACGTCGGTCGGCTTCATCAGGTAGCCGACCGCCCCGAGCTTCGTCGCCTTGACCGCCGTCGCGATCGAGCCGTAGCCGGTCAGGACGACGATCCGCGCGTCGGGACAGCGCGCGAGGATCTTCTGGATCGCGTCGAGCCCCGAGTCCGCACCGAGCCGGAGATCGACGACCGCGTACTGGACGTCGAGGTTCGGGATCGCGTCGACGGCGGCGAGGTCAGCGGCGCGGTGGACCTCGTAGCCGCGGTCGCGGAGCTCGGAGCCGAGGGTCTCGGCGAAGCGGTCGTTGTCTTCGACGAGCAGGATCGATCGATCTTCCGAGGTCGGGATCGCAGCAGGATCAGCCATTCTGGGGCCTCCAGTCGGGCGCGGGGACGGATACGGGACCGCCGGTGGACACTTCGCTGGCCTCGGCCGGGTCGGTGCTCTGCTTGGTCGGGACGAGCGGGAGCGAGATCTTCGCGACCGCCCCGCCGAACTCGCGATCGTCCAGGGTCAGCTCGGCGCCGATCGCCTGCGCGAGGGAGTGGACGTAGTAGAGCCCGAGACCGACGCCTTCCGGCTTGGTGGTGACGAAGGGCTCGCCGAGATGGCGGCGCACGACTTCCGGCCAGCCGGAGCCGCGGTCCTGGACCTTGAGCTCGGTTCGCGCGCCGTCCTTGCTGAGGACGATCTCGACCTCGCTGTTCGCGCCGCCGGACTCGATCGAGTTGTCGACGAGATTGATGAGGGCCTGCGAGAACGCGATCGGCGGGAGCAGCACGCGCTTGGGGCCGCGGCCGTCGCCCAGGAACCGGATGGTCGCTTCCTCGTGGACCCGACCGACGCTCTCGACGACCTGGCGCACGAGGCGATCGAGGTCGACGACCTCGAGGGAGAGGCGGTCGGGCTGGAGCTGGCTGCCGGCCATGTGCCGCAGGATGTCGCCGCAGCGCTCGAGCTCTTCGATCGCGGTTCGGAGGTCGTCGTCTTCGGCGAGGTCGTGGGTCCGGCCGACCCGGGCGAGGCGGAGCTGCGCCGTGTTGAGCGGCGTGGCGAACTCGTGGGAGAGGCCCGCGGCGAGGGCGCCGACGGCGCGCAGGCGGTCGATGCGCGTCTTGCGCTCCTGGGCTTCGGCGAACCAGACCTTCAGGTGGTCGAGGGTCGACGAGAGCCACGCGGTCATGATCCAGAAGACGAGGGCGACGCTGATCTGCGCGGGAAAGAGGATGTTCGCCGGAACGAGCGCGTCCTCGAGGCCGGGCGGGATGTGGCTGTTCCACTGGATGATCGCGATCGAGACGAGCAGCAGACCGAAGAAGGCGAAGCCGAGGCGCCCCTCGAGCAGGAGCGCACCCAGCACGGAGTGGACGAGGAGGATCGGCACCATCGGGTTCCACGCGCCGCCGGTCAGGATCAGCAGCGCCGACAGCCCCAGGATGTCGGCGCCGAGCTGGATCATCAGGTGTCCGGGGGAGCCCTTGGTCCCGCGACGCAGACCGATCCAGGTCCCGATGTTGAGGACCGAGAGGGTCGCGACGACCGACAGATAGAGCGGGAGCATCGCGGGCTCGAGCACTTCGAACTCGAGGGCCGGCGCGATCACGATCACCTGGGCGGCGATCGCGACCCAGCGCAGACGGACCACCCAGGCGAGCTTCGCGGTGCTCTGCTCGGGGTCGGCCGTGATCGGCGGGTCGAAGAAGGAGCGGAAGGTCTCGAGCATGGGGGGTACCGCCGCGGAGGGTAGCAGCCGCCTCGAGGCCAGAAGCGCGGTGCGGTGCCCCCGATTGCTGCGCCGCGGGTCCATTCTCACATCCGCAGCCGGCGGGCAGCCCTCAAGCAAGTCCGGTTTCGGGCCGAGGAGACGGAGAGCCCGCGGGAACGTCCCGGGCAGCCGCGAGGGGAAGAGATGGCGCGCTTGCGAATCGGGCTCGGAGTCGCTCTGCTCCTGTGCTCGCTGGCCGGGGCCGTCGCCGCCGGCGACTACCGAAGCGGCTTCGGCTTCGGGATCACCGTCCCCGACGCCTATCTGGTGCTGACCGCCGAGGAGGTCGCGAGCAGCGCCGACGTCTTCCTCGACGAGGAGGCGGACGAGACCTACGGCGGCATCCCGAGCGCGGTCCGTCGCGAGATCTTCCAGCGCGTGCAGTCCGGTGAGATCGAGATCTTCTATCGGACCGAGGACGTCGACTTCGATTTCGTCGACAACGTGAACGTCATGGTCCAGAACGCCCTGATCCCTTCGAGCGAGTCCCAGCTCGCCGAGGTCTGTCGCATCCTGCCCGGCGAGTTCTCGCGCATGTTCGGTCGACCGGTCGGCCTCGACGATTGCGAGCTCCGCGCGGTCGCGGGACGCCCTTCGCTCTATCTCGCGTTCGACGGCGCGCTCGCCGGAACCAAGACGCTCCAGTACCAGGTCCAGCGGAGCGGCGGTGAGACGCTGATCCTGACCGCCACGGCGAAGACCGCGAACATGCCGCGCATGCAGAGCGAGTTCGAAGCGATGGTGGCGTCGATCCGATCGAACTGATCGGCGCCTATTCCACGCGCACGCGCAGCGCCGCCAGCGGCTTGCGATTCGTTCGCGCGACCCAGGCGACGAGCATGATCGCGACGCCACCGAGCCCCGCTGCGAGCCCCCACCAGATCCCGACCATGCCGAGCCCCATCGGAAACGCCAGGCCGTACGAGAGCGGCAGGCCGACCGCGTAGAACCCGATCAGGTTCACGACGGCACCGGCCTGCGGGCGGCCCATGCCGCGCATGAGTCCCGCGCCCACGACCTGGACGCCGTCGAAGATCTGGAACGCCCCCGCGATCGGGAGCAGGATCGCCGCCATCGCCACGACCGACGCCTCGCTCGTGTAGAACGCCGGGAGCGCCTCGCGGAAGACGACGAAGCAGACGGCGGCGATCGCCATCACGCCGCCGCCCATCAGGAAGCCGACGCGACAGGCCACGCGCAGCCCGTGCGCGTCGGCGGCGCCGATCAGGTTGCCGGCGCGCGCGCTCGCCCCGATCGAGATGCCGAGGGGGACCATGAACGTGAAGCTCGCCAGGTTCATCACGATCTGGTGGGCGCCGAGCTCGGTCACGCCCATCCAGCCGACCATCATCATGGCCACGGTGAACGCGTTCGCTTCGAGACCGAGCTGCGCACCGACGGGGAAGCCGAGGGCGAGATAGCGCTTCAGACCCGCGAACGAGAACGAGCGGGCGTCCCATCGTCGCCAGGCGCCCTCGTGAAGACGGAAGCGTCGGATCCAGAGGAAGAGCCCGATCGGGAGGATCACGTTCGTGATCCCGGTCGCGAGACCGGCGCCGACGAGTCCGAGGGCGGGCGCGCCGAGGTTGCCGAAGATGAGCACCCAGTTGAGGAACACGTTCAGCGCGTTGCAGAGGAACATGACCCACATGGCGGGGCGGGTGAGGGTCCGCCCGGCCAGATACTGCCGGAGCGCCAGGAACAGGTTGAAGCCGAGGGTGCTCGGGAGGCGCGCGATCAGGTAGTCCTGCGCGAGTCCGGCCACGACCGGGTCCTGGCCGAAGCGCAGGAAGAGCCACTCGGTCGAGAGCCAGAGGGCGATCAGCGGAATCGAGACGAGGAACGCGACGACGAGGCCGCGCTGGAGGGCCAGGCCCATCGCGTCGCCGTCCCCTTCGCCGTGGGCCTGGGAGACCAGGGGGTCCATGCCCTGGACGACCCCCTGGGCGACGGAGCCCGAGGACCAGGCCCAGGTGGACGCGACGGCGACGGCGGCGAGGGAGTCGAGGCCGACCCGCGCGACCATCATCGTGTCGATCACGCCCATCGTCATCATGCCGAGCTGCGCGGCGGCGACCGGCGCGGACAGCCCGAAGAGCGTCCTGAACTCGAGGCGTGCGCGTCCAGCGGACCTGGGTGCAGCGCTCTCGGGGGCGGGGTTCTCGCGGGACGACATCGGTTTCGCTCGGGGCAGGCGGGCGCGCGGACGCGGGAGGCTACCGGGATCGGCCGACGCGTGCGATCGTCCGGTCCCGCGCCGTGAAGGAAGACGAAGAATGATCCGACGAAGCCTGCTCCTGGTCGCGGTGCTGAGCCTGCTGGCGCTCCCGGCCCAGGCCCACGGCCCGACCATCGAGATCTCGCACAGCGAGATGAAGCCGCCGCTGCTCAACCTCTTCGTGGGCACGACGGTCCACTTTGCGAACACGGTCGCCATGCCCGGAGGCCACGTCGTCGTCGACGAGGCCGGGACCCTCGAGAGCCCGCCCCTCGAAAAGCCCGGCGACGGCTGGCACTACACCTTCGAAGAAGCCGGCACCTACGACGTCTTCGTGAAGCAGCACCCCATGGCCAAGGCCAGGATCGTCGTCATCCCCAAAAAGAAATGACGCCACGGTCCTGCTTCAAGCGCAGAGCCCTCGGCGGTCGATCGCTGCGCGATCGACAGGCGCGTGAGCGCAGCCCAGAAAGAGGAGCCCTCAGCGGTCGATCGCTACGCGATCGACAGCGCGCGCGGCGAAGCCGCGAACTGCGCGCGTCGGTTTTCGGCAGTCAGTCCTGACTGCCGAAAACCGCAAAAAAGTCGCTCACGTCGCCGAAGGCGCGCTCGGGATCGAGCAGCAGGTCGTAGGTGACCGGCGGCGTGACCGGCGCGGCCGGTTGGGTCGGCTGATCGGTGGACTCTTCACCGAACTGCTCGATGCGCCGGTAGAGGGCGTCCCAGGTTTCCTGGGGATCGTCCATGTCGATCTCGATCGTGAGCTTGGCCATCGGACCTCCTTGGTCGGGGGTCGCGCCAGGAGCCGGGGCTCCTCGGTCTCCGATGGCCTGGTCTTCTCGCCGGGCCGTTTGGAGACGGGGGTCGAGGCAGATTCCATGCGCGATACGGGTCGCTCGGGACAAACTACGGGAAAAACGTCGTTCCACAAGCGAGGCCGCATTCGGCCGCGCATTTCCCGCGACCGTGGGCTCTTATACATGATCGTCGAATCAATCAAAAAAATACGTGATCTAGTGCACGCTCGTTTCTGACGTCCCCTCAGGAAAATTTCCTGCGAAATGCTGGCGACTTTCCGGTAGGGTGGCATTCATGAACGACGCGCCCCACCCGACCGACGCGGCCCGTGCGGCCACCGAAGAAACCTCCCGGACCCCCGATGCGGTTCGGATCGGAACGGCCGATGCTTCCGGCATGCCGACGACCTCAGAGCCGGCGGGAGCCCAACCCGACCCGCCGGATCCCGCAGACGAGGTACTGGTCGACCAGGCCGGGCGCCCCCTCGGACCGCGCGCGCTCAAGACGCGCCGGAAGATCCTCGAGGCGACGACGGCGCTGCTCGGTGAGAAGCCGATGCGCGAGATGCGCGTGATCGACATCGCGCGCCGGATCGGTTCTTCCCCCGCCACCTTCTATCAGTACTTCAAGGACGTCGAGGACGTGGTTCTCTACCTGGCGGGTCAGGCCAAGGAGGCCACGCCGATCCTCGTCGCGATCATCGACGGGGACTGGGAAGGCCCGGCCGGCCTCGAGCGCGGCAAGCAGCTCGCGAACCTGGTGATCGATCACTGGGAGAAGTACGCGCCGGTCCTTCGCGCCCGCAACAACGCTTCGGACGAAGGTCACCCGGCGCTTCGTGAAGAGCGGATGGCGGCGATGATGCCGTTGGTCGACGCCTTCCAGCGCGCGATCGAACGCTCCCAGGCGAAGCAGGCCGACTCACAGGAAGGCGCCGATGGCGGGGCCTTCACCGGCGGGCGTGTCGACGCCTTCGCCGGCGCGACCGCACTCGCGTCCGTGCTCGAACGGACCTCGATGTACCACCAGTTCGTGGAGGAGACGGGCAGCTCGCGCGACTCGCTCGTCGAGACCACCGCCGTGATTCTGCAGGGGATCCTGACTTCGCGGACGTAGCCGCATTCCGCGAGGTCGGTGACCGAACGCGCCCGACGAGCGCCGGGACATCGACGAGGGTTCCGGTGCCCAGCGAAAGGCCCGCTCTGGCGGGCCTTTCGTGTGCTCGGAGGCGGCTCAGCCGGCGGGTGACGGATCGGCGAAGACCGCCTCGTCGATCAGGATCGGCGTGCGCGCCTTGAGATCGTCGAGATAGGTGCGCAGCGCTTCGTCGCCTCGTCGTCGCTGGAGATCCTGGAGGACGAGGTCCTCGATCTCGGCGAGGGGCGGCGCGACCGACGGCTCGCGGTCCACGGCCTTGGCCAGGTGGACGCCGCCACCGGCCTCGATCGGTTCGCTCCAGGCGCCGGTCTCGAGCGCGAGCAACGCTTCGAGCACGCTCGGCCCCACATAGTCACGGATCTTGCTCGCCGGCAGCAGCGTGTCGGGCACGGGCGAGACCTGGCGGTCGGCGAGGTCGGCCTCGACCTCGTCCGCGGAGTCGCCGGCGACGAGCCGCGTCCGGGCCGCGGCGGCGCGCTCGAGGGCGGTCCCGCGCGGGTCGTCTTCGCCGCGCCGCGTCGAGAAGTAGAGGGTCAGGGCGCGGAGCCGTCCCGGGCGCGTGAAGAAGTCGCGGTTCTCTTCGTAGTGGCGTTCGACGTCCCGCGCCGACGGAGTCTCGCCGTCGACCTCGGCGACGATCGAATCGATCAGCCCGGCGGTCAGCTCACCGCGGACGCGACGGTCGATCACGGCGAGGCCGAGCTCGAGGGCCCGCTGGACGAGGAGTTCCTCGTCGATCATCCGGTCGAGGACCCGCCGCCGCATCGCCTCGTCGACGGGGCTCCGCAGGTCGCCGGCGACCCCCGCGAGCACGCGCTGATAGTCGACCCGCCGGATCGTGCGATCGCCCACGACGGCGGCGGCTTCGATCGGTAGCCGCCCCGGATCCGTCCGCTCCTCGAGGAGCCCGAGGCTCGCGAGGGCGAGACCCACGGCGGCGCCGGCCAGCAACAGCCAGGGCGTGCGGGCGTTCGGGCCGTCTTTCGGGGAGGCGGGGGTCTCGCTCAAGGCGTCTCCGGCGTTCGGGGGCGCCGAGCATACCCCGCGCGACTCGTCGTCACCGCTTCGATTCGCACGGGTCACCCGCCACGACTAGATTTCGCCCTCACCGTCCACACACGATGCGAAGCCCTTCGCGCCCGGAGCCTCCCGTCATGTACCTCAACCTCGGAACGATCCTTCTCGCGAACGCGAGCGAGCAGCCCGAAGCCGTCGTGATCCGCGCCGGCGATCGCGCGATCACCTACGGCGAGCTCGACCGCGCGGCCCGGGGCGTCGCGACGAGTCTGCGCGAGCGCGGCGTCCAGCCCGGGGACAAGGTCGCGCTCCTCGTCCCCAACGTGCCCGAGTTCACGATCGCCTACTTCGGCGTCCTCTACGCCGGCGCGACGGTCGTTCCGATCAACGTGCTCGCCGCGGCGCCCGAGGTCACCTATTTCCTCGAGGACTCCGGCGCGCGCGTGCTGGTCGTCCATCCACTCTTCGAAGAAGCGGGCCGCGACGGTGCCAAGCCTCTCGACGCCGACGTGATCCTCGCCGTCCCGGGCGACGATCCCGACACGATCGGCCAGCTCGCCCAGGCGGATCCCTGCGACGAGCCGTACAAGACCTCGCCCCAGGACACGGCGGTCATCCTCTACACGTCGGGCACGACCGGCAAGCCGAAGGGCGCCGAGCTCACCCACTCGAACCTGCTGATCAACTGTTCGATCGTCGTGCCGAAGCTGATGCCGCCGACGCCGGCGGAGGGGGCGCATCGCGCGATCGGCGCACTGCCGCTCTTCCACTCGTTCGGACAGACGGTGATCCAGAACGGCATGATCGCCACGGGCGGCTCGCTCACGCTGCTCGCGCGCTTCACGCCGGAAGAGGCGTTCGAGGTGATCGAACGCGACAAGCTCACGATCTTCGCGGGCGTGCCCACGATGTACTTCGCGCTTCTCCATCACGAGGGCGACCGCGCCTACGACGTCTCGAGCCTGAAGGGCTGCATGACCGGCGGCGCGCCGATGCCCGTCGAGGTGATGGGCGCATTCGAAGAGAAGTACAACGTGATCATCCAGGAGGGCTTCGGCCTCTCCGAGACGTCCCCGGTCTCGAGCTTCACGGTCCCCGACAAGCCGCGGAAGACCGGCTCGATCGGCTACCCGGTCTGGGGCGTCGAGATGTGCATCGTCGATGACGACGACAACCCGCTGCCCAACGACGAGCGCGGCGAGATCTGCATCCGCGGCCACAACATCATGAAGGGCTACCTGAACCGGCCGGACGCGAACGCCGAGACCCTGAAGAACGGCTGGTTCCACTCGGGCGACATCGGTTATCGCGACGACGACGGGTGTTATTTCATCGTCGACCGCAAGAAGGACATGATCCTGCGCGGCGGCTTCAACGTCTATCCGCGCGAGGTCGAAGAGGTGCTCTACGAGCACGAGGACGTCGTCGAAGCCGCGGTCATCGGCGTTCCGCACGAGAGCCACGGCGAAGAGGTGAAGGCGGTCGTCGCCCTCCGCGAAGGGGCGAAGGCGAGCGCCGACGACCTCCAGGTTTTCTGCAAGGACCGCCTCGCCGCCTACAAGTACCCGCGAATCGTCGAGGTCATCGGCGAGCTGCCGAAGGGCCCGACGGGCAAGATCCTGAAGCGCGAGCTTCGGGACTGATTCCTGGGCGCTCGCGGGCGCGGCTGGCGCCGCTGCTCGCTGTCGGGCGCAGGGCGCCCGACCGCTGAAGGCTCACCCCTGGCGCTCGCGGGCGCGGCGTCCGAGTGAGGTTTAAAACCCACGTCCATTTTTCGCTTTTTCTTCGCGGGACGTGACCGATTCTGTCACGGGGCGGGGGCATTCTCGGGATGTCGGGCGAGATGGCCCTCCGAGTCCTCGAGCGAAGCCCCACACCCCAGCCCCCAGCTGGGGTTCGCGTAGCCAGCAGCCAGCAGGTGGTAGCAGGTAGACAGGACCCGGGTCCGGGCCGATCGCGTTCGACGCCGCGTGGCGGGGGTCGTCCCGTCGCCAGTCGGTGGCTCAGTCCCCCAGGACCTCCTGTTCACCGGCTTCGCGATTCGTCGACCCCCCAGGTATGGCGGAAGCGAGAACGGATGCGGAACGCATCCGTTCTCGGACGACTCCCGTCACGCGGTGTGTGACCCAAGCGGGCGCCGCGGCCACTTACACATCAAGGAGTCTGGACGGAGTCCGGAAGGAGTCAGGAGAGAGAACGGAACTGGATACGGCGCCACTCGCTCTTCGTTTCGGAGAGATCCCGATACGAGGAGCGATCGAGAACACGCGATGAGAGACCGGACCGGGATGGTCCGGGTGAACGAAACGACGGATGAATCGAACGAGTACAGAAACACGCGTCCCAGGGAGACACTGGTCATGAACTCCACCCCCAACAATCGATCCACCCCCGCGACCGGAACCCGAAACGGGCGAACCGGTCTATCCCGAAAGAGCGCTCGCGTGCGCGGCGGTGCCGCGGGCTACGGCCGGCTGGCGAGCGCGCGCGACCGACAGACGGCGCGGGAGCGCAACGCGGCGGAGCGCGCGCGCGTCGAGGAGATGTTCGCGAGTGCGCCGCTCCCGTCGGATCGCCGGCGGGCGCGATGGACGGCCGCGGCTCCGGCGTTCGAGCCGGGTGCGGCGCGGCCGGCGCGGCGACTGCGGGCGCTTCCGGCGATGCCGGCGAGCTGTCCGGTCTGCGCGAGCACGACCGTGACCGCGGACGAGGTCGCGCGGCCCGGCGGCTCGCTCCGGCTCTCCGAGTGTCTCCACTGCGACCATCGCTGGACCGAGAAGCCGGCGCGGCGCTTCGCGGCGCTCGGCGGGGCGATGGAGCGACGGAGCCCGGCGGGCGTGTCGCCGACTCGCTAGCGAGGGCGACCGAAGAAGGCGGGGAGGCGCCACCTGCCCCTCGAATTCGAGGGTGTGGCGACGAACGTGATACGTTCACCGCATGCGGCTGCTCCTCTATACGGGCAAGGGCGGCGTCGGGAAGACGACGACGGCGGCCGCCACGGCGGCCTGCGCCGCGGCGCGGGGCGAGCGTGTGCTCGTGGTGTCGGCGGACGCGGCGCATAGTCTGGGCGACGTGTTGGGCGAGCGGCTCGGGCCGACCCCGACGGCGGTGGCGCCCGGGCTCGACGCCTGCGAGGTCGAGGCGCGACACGTGATCGAGACCCATTGGGGTCGCGTCCGTGAATACCTCGTGAACCTGCTCCGCCATCAGGGGATCGACGAGGTCGTCGCCGAGGAGCTCGCGTTGCTCCCGGGCGCGGAAGAGCTGGCGACCCTGGTCAGCGTCGAGGACTTCGCGGCGAGCGGGCGCTACGACCTGATCGTCGTCGACTGCGCCCCGACCGGGAGCACGCTTCGGCTGGTGACGCTCCCCGAGGTCGCCCACGGCGGCATGCGCTGGCTCCTGCGGCTGCAACGCGCCGCGGCCCACGTCGCCGAGCCGGTCGCTCGCGGCCTCGTCGGTGTTCCGCTTCCGAAGGCCGACGTCTTCGCCGAGGCGGAGCAGCTCCTCTTCGAAACCCTCGGCCGGCTGCGCACGCGCCTGCTCTCGGACGAGACGAGCGTGCGGATCGTGCTGACGCCGGAGTCGATGGTGATCGACGAGGCGCGGCGGGCGCTCACGGACCTGGCGCTCTTCGAGCTGGGGATCGACGCCGTCGTGATGAACCGGATGCTGCCGGCGGCGGCCCTCGAAGAGGCGTTCTTCCGGGACTGGGGCCGCGCGCAGGAAGAGCGGCGCGCCGAGGTCGAGGCGGCGTTCGCACCGCTCCCGATCCTCGAAGCCCCCCTCGCCGAGGACGAGGTGCGCGGCGTCGCGGCGCTGGCCGATCACGGCGCGCGGCTCTTCGCAGAGCGCGCCCCTTCCGCAAGGCTCGGCGCGGGGCTCGGTCTCCGCTTCGAGCAAGGCGAGGCCGGCACCGCCCTCCGGCTCCCGATCGTCGGCCACGATCGGGCGAGCCTCGACGTCGCCCGGATCGACGACGAGCTCGTGATCGGAATCGCCGGTCGCCGGCGCCGGATCGCGCTGCCCGCCGGCTTCGCGCGGCTCGAGGTCGAGCGCGTGGCATTCGAAGACAGCGCGCTCGTGGTCGCCTTCGGCGAGCCCGAGGCGCCGGGAGGCGTCCCGGCATGAGGGTCCTGCTCCATACCGGCAAGGGCGGCGTCGGGAAGACGACCCTCGCGCTCGCGACGGCGCTCGCGGCGGCGGAGCACGGCCATCGCGTGTGCGTTCTGTCGACGGATCCGGCGCACAGCCTGGCCGACGCGCTGGCCGTTCCGGTCGGACCCGACATGAAGCGCGTCGCCGAGGGCGTGTGGGCGCGGGAGATCCGGGCGCAGACCGAGCTCGACCGGGCCTGGACGCCGGTCCAGGCGTGGCTTCGGGAATTGATCCGGGAGGACGCGGACGCGCTCGTCGCCGAGGAGCTGCTCGCGTTCCCCGGGATCGAAGAGCTGATGGCGCTCCGCGCGGTCCGCGAGGCGGAGGCGAGCGGCGAGTTCGACACCTGCGTGGTGGATTGCGCGCCGACCGGTTCGACGATGCGGCTGCTCCGTTTCCCCGACGCGCTGCGGATCTTCATGACGCAGTTCTTCGAGATCGAACGACGCGGGGCGCGGGTCCTGCGCCCGGTCGTGCGCGGGCTCGGGGGCGGCGGGATCATTCCGGAGGAGGCGTTCTTCGACGCCTTCGAGCGGCTCTACGAGGAGATCGACGACGTCCAACGGATCCTGCTCGACGGCGAACGGACCAGCGCGCGGCTGGTCGTGAACCCGACCCGCGTGGTCGTCGACGAGACGCGCCGATCGTTCGCCTATCTCTCGCTCTACGGAATCGCGACCGACGCGGTCCTCGTCAATCGGCTGCTTCCGGAGGTCGCGGCGGGGGGCTACTTCAAGAGCTGGCGGGCGCGCGAAGAAGAAGAGCTCGCGGCGATCGAGCGGAGCTTCCCCGTTCCGATCCGACGCGCGTCGCTCCAGGCGAAGGAAGTCCTCGGCGCCCCGGCGCTCGCCGCGCTCGGCCGCGATCTCTTCGGCGACGTGGATCCCGCGGCCCGACTCCACCCGGGCCGTCCCCTTCGAATTCGAAGGGCAGGGGGCCGAACGCGCCTCGAGATCGATCTTCCGGGGATCTCGAAGGAGGAGATCGAAGTCCTCGTGAAGGGCGCCGATCTCCACCTGCGCGTGCGCGACGGGCGACGCTCGATCCACCTGCCGGATTCGCTCGTCGGTCGCGACGTCGAACGCGTTCGCCTCCGCGAGCCGACCCTCGAGATCTCCTTCGCCGATGGCTGAGTCGGGGACCGAGACCGAGACGACCGAGCGCGAGACGGAGACGGTCGACTCGATCGAAGCGCTTCGCGCTCATCCGCGCGTCCACGCCTCGCGCGATCGCCTCGGAGCAGCCCCGCGTAGGCGGATCGTCAGCCTCGTGCCGAGCCTGTCCGAGGCGCTCCACGTCCTCGGTCTCGGGGATCGGTTGGTCGGGGTGACCGACTTTTGTGTCCATCCGGCGGGCGCTTTCGAGGCGATCGCGAAAGTCGGGGGGACGAAGGACGCCGCCGTCGACACGATCGTCGCGGTCGCGCCGGATCTCGTGATCGCGAACGAGGAAGAGAACACGGCGCGGGTCGTCCGGAAGCTCGCCGAGCAGGGCGTCGACGTCTGGGTCACGTATCCGCGGACGGTGCGTGAGGGGGCGGAACTCCTCGAAGAGCTCGCCGACCTGGGCGCGAGCGAGGCGGCGCGGGCCGAGCACGTCGCGCCCTGTCTCGAAGCAGTCGCGCGGGCAGAGTGCGGCCGGCCGGCCCGGCCGCCGCGGGTCTTCTGTCCGATCTGGCGTGACCCGTGGATGACGATCGGGGGCGACACCTACATCGACGACATGATCTCGCTCTGCGGCGGCCGCAATCTCTTCGGGGAGGTCGAAGCGGCGGCCGTTCGCGGCCGGGCGGATCGCCGCTATCCGAGGGTCGAGCTCGAGGCGGTCGTCGCGCTCGACCCGGAAGTGATCCTGCTGCCGGACGAGCCCTACGCGTTCGCGGAGGCCGACCGGGAGGCGCTTCTGGCGACCGACTGCGCCGCCGCCCGCACGGGTCGGGTCCATCTGATCGACGGCACGCTCGTCTCGTGGTACGGTCCGCGTATCGCCGAGGCAATTCAGGTACTTGCAAAGATTTTTGCGAGCGCCTGAGAGCGCTCGGGGGCGCCGGCCGAGAGGCCGGAGGTGGCCCCGGGTCCTGGCCTCGAGCGGAGTTCGCCAGAGGAATCCGGGCTCGTTGGGGGGCGGGAACGGAATTCAGCCTGCGGCAGCGTGGCGTGGAGAGCACGGACGGGGATCCGGTCCGCGCTGTGCATCTTCCGGGGTGAAATCAGGTCGGGTAGCCCGGCCACGACTTCATCGCGAAACTCCAGCAACAGGCAACTTCCTCGCAACTCTCCCATCAAGAAGGAGCGAACGCCTCCCGATAGAGGGACGTAGCTCTCGCGCAATTTCGGTTCGAAACGGGCCATTCCATTGCGAATCCCGGATCCGGAGGCGCGCGACGGGCGAGGACGCGCCGCCTGCGGTGGCGTCCTCGCAAGTCTCGGGTGCACAGGGAGGTGCCAGGCGAAATGACCAACCATCTATTCCATCGACTCGGAGCGGGTGAGCGAACCCGACTCCGAAGCCCGGGAGGCGGCGGCAGGGGATGGACCCTGTTCGTGGCGCTCGGGCTGCTCGTCTGTGCGGTTCCCGCGCTGGCGGCCGAGGTCGTCGAGGTCCGGGTCGGGAGACATCCCACGTTCACCCGCGTCGTCTTCGAGCTCGATCGCGCGGCCGGCTATCGCATCGAGCGTTCCGACCCGTCGATGGAGGTCGCGGAGCTGATCGTTTCCCTGGAAGCGTCCTCCATCCCGCGCTCCATCTCGAAGAAGAAGATGCTGATCGAGCAGGTCGATCTCGAGCCGAACGGCCGACGATCGACCGCCCGCGTGCGGCTCTCCCGGGACGGTCTCCGACTGAAGGAGATGATCCTGACGAACCCGCCGCGGATCGTGCTCGATCTGCTGGACGACCAGGCGATCGCGAAGGTCGCGGAAGCGAAGCCCGCTCCCGCGCCGACGCCCGCGCCCTCTGCGACGCAGAAGGCGACCGACGAGGACGAGGCCTTCGACAACATCGTCGCCGGCATCGAGCCCGAAGCGGCGACGCCGAAGGCCGAAGTCGAAGCGGAACCGGAGATCGCGTTCGAGGAGCCGGAGCCCGCTCCGGCCGTGGAGCCCGAGCCGACGCCGATCGAGGTCGCGCGCACGGAAGCAGCCGAGGTCGTGGAGGACGCGGTCGAGGATGCCGAGGCGGCGCTCGAAGGCGTGGACCCGCAGACCGCAGTGGCCGACGCGGCGGACGAGATGCCCGCGGCGTACGACACCGGGGATTCCGAGGCGTTCGACGTCGACAAGGCCCTCGCCGAGCTGAACCCGGAACCGGCCTCCGCGCCGGCGCCGAGCCAGCCGGCGAAGCCGAAGACGCCGCGCCCGATGGTCGCGAAGTCGACGCCCGACGAGGGCGGCGGCTTTTCGACCTACGCCCTGGCGGGCGGTGCGGCCTTGCTGCTGGCGGGCGGCGCGTTCTTCTTCATGAAGCGACGCGGTGGCGCGAGCGGTGGCGACGACTGGGACGGGGAAGAGGACGGCTTCGGCAGCGACGACGCGAGCGCCGAGGCCAACCCCTTCGCGAGCCCGGACGAAGAGCAGACGCTCCTGGGTGGCCCCGACGACCAGACGGTGGCGCCCGGGATGATGGATGGGGACGAGACGACGGTGGTCGCGGTCCCGGACGAAGAGAAAGAGTCGGAGTCGGTGGTGTTCGACTCCGAGGAGAACGACATGGACGACATGGAAGTGATTTCGCGTGAGCAGGTGAACGAGAGCCTCGGTGCCCCGGCGATGCCGCCGGTGGTGGGTGGGGCCACGGACGACGTCCAGGCGATGTTCGCGGAGATGACCCGCCGCATGGAGGCCCTCGAGGCCCGCTGCGACGAGCTCGTCGATGCGCGTGACCGGCTCGAGCGCCAGGTCGCGGCCCAGACCGAGGAGCTGCGCGTCCAGCGCGCGGCGATCGCCCGCACCCAGCGCGCGGTCCGCAACCTCGGTCGCGGCGAAGACGAGGCTGCCGAGCAGGAGGCCACCGAGCCCGCGCTCCGCGAGCCCACGCCGGAATAACCGTACGCGACGGGCTTCGCGCCCGAACCGAACCGAGGACGCGCGTCTTGCTTGCAGGACGCGCGTTCTTCGTTCCGGCTCTCCACTTCTTGTTAGGCGGCCTCTGCCTCGCGCCGCGCGATCTTCATCGCACCGAGACAACCCGCATGTCCACCCCGTGTCAGCACGATCGACTCCATCCCGTTGACCAGCCCGAAGCCCCGGGCGACGTCGGCGAACTGCGGATGGACGAGGAAGGTCGAGCCGCCGTAGACGATCCGGTCGACGGCGGCGGCGCGCGCATACGCGCTCGCGAGCAGGCCGATGTTGTCGGAGACGATCCCGAGCACCGCGGCGGCGAGGTCCTCCCGCGACGGGTCTTCGGCGTTCTCGTCCTCGGCGCGCCGCGCGAGCTTGCCGAAGGACGAGGCGATGATCGCCCCGACGTCGGCGACGTCTTCGAAGAGATCGCCGACCATGAGGTCGACGCTCTGCCGGTTGCCGCGGAGCCCGAGCGCGTTCAGCTCCTCCGCCGTGCGGACCCCGAGGAGCGCGTGGCCGAGCCCGAGGGCGGCGCCGCCACCGAGGGCCGTGCCGCCCATGCGCTCGACGTCCTCGCCGTCGACCCGGAGCGCCGACGTCCCGGTTCCGACCGCGACGAGGAGATAGGGCGCGTCCCGATTCCGGCCGGTCCGCGCGAGCATCTCGTCGGCGCCGCGCGCCCAGGCCTGGAACTCGATCGGACTCGACACATCGCGGTCGAGCTTCGCGGCGAGGGCACCCGCGCCGCAGCCGGTGAGCCCGAGATGTCTCGGCGCGAGGGCCTCGAGGATTTCGACGGCGCGTTCGGTCTCGCTCGATCGCCAGTCCGCGAAGGCGAGGCGGCCGTCGCCGGTCCGCACGCAGAGCTTGGTCAGCGTCGCGCCCGCGTCGAGCCCGACGGACAGCGCCGGGTCGCCCGTGAAGCGCGCCGGATCGAACGCGCCGAAGGGCGCGAAGTCCCCGAGCAGGCTCTCGTCCGTGTCGTGCGCCGCCTCGCTCAAGCCGGATTCTCCTCGAGCGCCCGCGTTCTCCGGGTCGGGAACCCCCGACTCGCAGCGAGCCTCTCAAACCGAGGGAATCGCTCACGATTCGTTCGAGATTTCAATGAGTTAGACTCCGCCCCCGGAATTCCAGCCGAACCCTAAACGATGTATACCGCGTTCTACGGCCTGCGTGAAAAGCCCTTCGCGCTGAGCCCCGATCCCCGCTTCCTGTATCTCGCCGGCTCCCACCGCGAGGCGCTCGCCCATCTCCTGTATGGGATCGAGCAGGGGGAGGGGTTCATCTCGGTCACGGGCGAAGTCGGAACGGGCAAGACCACGCTCTGCCGGACGCTCCTCGAGCGACTCGACGGCGACACCGAGCTCGCCTTCCTCTTCAACCCGAGTCGGACCGCCCTCGAGCTGCTGCAGTCGATCTGCGCCGAGTTCGGACTGCCGGCGGAGGGCCTCGCGCGGCGCGCGTTGATGCACCAGCTCAACACGTTCCTGCTCGAACAGAAGCGTCGCGGCAAGCGCGTGCTCCTCATCATCGACGAGGCGCAGACGCTTTCGGAGAACACCCTCGAGCAGGTTCGTCTCCTCTCGAATCTCGAGACGAGCCGCGACAAGCTGATCCAGATCCTGCTCCTCGGGCAGCCCGAGCTCGACCGCAAGCTCGACGAGCGCGGGCTTCGCCAGCTGCGCCAGCGCATCAGCGTGCGCTGGAAGCTCGACCCGCTCTCCCCGGCCGAGACCCGCGCCTACGTGCGTCATCGCCTGTCCGTCGCCGCCGGCGAGCCGAAGGACCTCTTCAGCGAAGCGGCGCTCAAGGAAGTGCACCGCCGCACGGGCGGGGTCCCCCGCCTCGTGAACCAGCTCTGCGATCGCGCGCTCCTGGCAGGCTACGCGGCCCGCGCGGCGAAGATCGGTCCGCGCCTCGTTCGCGAAGCCGCGCGAGAGATCCCGGACGCGCGCCTGCGCCACGAACGAAGCGGCCCGACCGAATCCGGCGGGCGCCTGGCCTCGTTCTTCCGCCCGTGGATGTTCGTCGCTTTCGCGGCGCTCGTGGTGGGCGGAGCGCTCTACGCGGGCCTGCAGGTCGGGCGTTCGGGCCTCCTCCAGCCGATGACCGCCGCGCTCTCGAAGGACGACCGCGAACGCGAGGCCGGACCGGGGGAGGGCGGGCTGCCTGCGGTCGGTGCGCCGGCGCCGACGCGGCCGATCTCCGCCGACAACGACATCACGGTCATCGCGCCCGACGGCCGGGTCGTCTCGCGGGGCGCGCCCTCGGCGGGCGGCCCCGGGAACGAGAACGGAAGCGGCGACGGCCCGACGGTCGTCGAGCTGATCGGCTACATGCCCGGCGAGGTCCGCGATCAGCTGGTCGATCCCGAAGCGACGGCGCGCGCCGAGGAGGCCCTTCGCGCCGGTCTGTCCGGGGCGAGCGAACCGGTCGGCGAAGCTGCCCTCTCGCCGGGGCTGCTCGCGCAGCTCCTCGAGCGCCGGGCCGCGTCGGCCGCCCTCGCCGAGACCCACGAGGTCGTGCTCGACCGATTCGGTCGCGCGGTCGACTCACTGGCCGATCGGCCCCGGGACCCGAACGCCCTCCAGCGCGCCTTCGAATCCCGCGGCCTGACCGCGACGCCCTTCGACGGCGGCTCCCTCGCGCTCCTGCGTCGCCTCGATCATCCCTTCGCGATCCCCCTCGCCGCGTCCGTCGATCGCGGCGCGGACGAGCGCCCTTCGGCGACGACCGACCGACAGCGTTGGCTCGCGGTGATCGGCTTCGAGGACGACCGCGCCCGGGTCGCGGGCCTCGTGCCCGGCCAGGTCGTGACCGTGACCGTCGACGACCTCGAGGCCCACTGGCTCGAGACCGGCATCGTCGTCTGGGAACGCTTCGAGCCCGTCCCGCCAGTCCTGACGATCGACGACGAGGGACAGGGCGTGCGCTGGCTCCAGCGCGGCCTCGCCGAGCTCCGCTTCTTCGAAGGCGCGCTCAACAGCCGCTACGACGACGCGACGACCGAAGCCGTCCGCCGCCTCCAGGTCGACGCCGGCCTCGTCGCCGACGGCGTGGCCGGTCCGCTCACGCAGATCGCGCTCTATGCGGGCATGACCCGCTACCCGGTCCCGCGTCTCTCCGAGCGCGCGCCGTCCCCGCTCGCCCGCGACGCCCGTCCCGTGCGCGCCGACCGAGCCACCGAATCCACCCCGGCTTCGCCCCCCGAGCCGAACGCTCCGGGAGGGGGCCGAGGATGAGCACGATCCTCAAGGCGCTGCGACGACTCGAAGAAGACCAGCCCGCCGAGCCGGAACCCGCCGCGAACACGACGGACGCGGCCGCCGCCGCCTCGAGCACGGACGACCTCCGCGGTCGCATCCTCGCCGAAGAGCGGGCGAATCAGCTCGTCCGCGAGGCCGCTCGCGACGCCGCCGTACCCGACGTGGACGCCGCCGAGCCCAGCGACTCGATGCCCGCGCCGCTGCTTCGTCACGCGCCGCTGGCCGCGGCCGGGCTGGTCGCGCTCGTGATCGGTGTGATGGTGATCCCCGCGCTCCTCGATTCGACCGAAGCGCCGGCGCCGACCGGTTCGGAAGAAACGGTCTCCGTCGCTCGCGCGCCCGTGGCCTCCCCGGCACCGGCGGATCCGCCGCCCCGCGCCGAAGGGCCGGACCGGCCCGCGACCGCCGCGCGCGCCGTCCAGGACGAAACGGAGGCCCGAGCGGCGACCCAGGCGGAAGTCGAAGCGGAGGCCGACGCTCGCGCCGCTGCCGACGCGCGAAGAGCCGCCACCACGGCGGCGACTCGAACCACTTCCGCCGGCGCCGGCGCCGCCGCGACCGCGGTCGCCGTCGCGGCCGCCGATTCCGCCGCGGCGGACGCGTCCTCGAGCCGTGTCCCGGCGCCGAAGCCGAGCCGTGTGGCACGAGCCGAGGGCGTCGCCGTCGCCGATCTCCCGGTCGCCGCGCCGCCGAGCCCGGCCCGCGCGGAGCCCACCCCGCCGCCGAGCCCGGCCCGCGCGGAGCCCACCCCGCCGCCGAGCCCGGCCCGCGCCGAACCCACCCCGCCGCGCGCCACCCGGACCTCCGAGCCGCCCGTCGAGCTCGCGCTCGTCGAGCCGACCCGGACTCCGAAGCCCGCCCGGCCGCCCACGACCTCGCGCGCCACGCCGAAGCCCTCCGCGTCGGCCCCGAGCGCGTCCGCTCCCGCACCGAAGCGAGCCCTCCCGCCGCCGCCAAAGCAGGTCGACCGCGCGAGCGTGCGGCCCGCGGCCGGCCCGCCCCCGGTGGCCCGCGAGCGCTCCGCCCGCGATCCGATCGCCTCCGACGATCGGCCGGTCGCGAAGACCACCGACGCGAAGCCGATCGAGCGCGTCACCCGCCCCGACGTGCCCGACGTGACCGTCCTCCGCACTTCCTGGCATCCCGACACCACCCGCCGCTCCGCCCGCATCCGCGTCGAAGCGAGCAAAGAGGTCATGACCCTCCAAGAGGGCGACGCGATCGGCGCCCTCGTGGTCAAGGAGATCACCCCCTCCGCCGTCCTCTTCGAAGCCGGCGAAGTCGAGCTCCGCCGCCGGGTCGGGAAGGGGAGCTAGACGCCGCGGCGGCCCGTTCGTCGCCTCCCCCTCGCTTCACTCCCAGATCGACCCCTCCGACTAGCGCCGCCCTCCGCCCCCGAAGCGATCCGCCGGACTGCGCACCCCTCGTCCTCCGCGATTGAGCACGTGGGTGTAGATCATCGTCGTGTTCACGCTCCGATGGCCGAGCAGCTCCTGGACCGTCCGGATGTCGTAGCCGGATTCGAGGAGCGCGGTCGCGAAGCTGTGCCGGAACGTGTGCGGAGTGACCCGCTTCGTGATCCCCGCCTCCGCTGCCGCCCGCTTCACGTGGCGCTGGACCGTCGTCTCGAACACGTGATGACGCCCGATCCGCCCCGTCCGCGGACAAGCGGACCGCGCCTCCGCAGGGAACACGTACTGCCACCCGGGCTCGAAGCCGGCCCGCGGATACTTCCGCGCGAGCGCATCCGGCAGCTCCGCCTCCCCGAACCCCTCCGCGAGGTCGGCCCGATGGAGCTTCTTCGAAGCGAGGATCCGAGCCCGAAGTGGCTCCACCGCCCGATCCGGCAACACCGTCAGCCGATCCCGCCGCCCCTTCCCGTCCCGAATCCGAAGCTCCCGCCGAGCGAAGTCCACGTCATGGATCCTCAGCCGAAGCGCCTCCAACAGTCGCAATCCGCCTCCCCACAAGAGCAGCGCGATACACCACGAATCCCCCTCGAGATCCGCGATCACCGCCTCCGCCTCCTCCGGCGTCAGCACCACGGGCAACCGCGCTGGCCGCCGTGCTCGAACCATCCCGGACAGATCCCCGATCTCGCGACGAATCACGTAGCGATAGAGAAAGAGGATCGCGTTCAGCGCCTGGTTCTGCGTACTCGCCGCGACGTCTCGATCCATCGCCAGATGCGAAAGAAACGCCTCGATCTCCGCCCGCCCGAGATCCTTCGGATGGCGCAGCGCATGGAACCGGATGAACCGCTTCACCCAGTCGACATAGGATCGCTCCGTCGCCCGAGAGCGATGGCGCAGCCGGAGCTGCTCGCGAAGCTGATCAAGGAGACGGGGCGGGCGGCGGCCGGCGCCGGCAGATTCCCGTCGGCTCGTTTCACGATCGCTCTCCGATCCTCCGGAATCGAGATCCTCAATCGGAAACCGCACCATTCGTTCGCCCCACCGAAGTCCAAGACCTGCCCGAATCGATGTACTCGACCCGGTCCCGCGCGCCAACTCATGAACACCGGTTCACGCGCATCCATGCGCCAGACCGAGGCCCTTTCGCACCGCTCTGCCGCGTTATCGAATAACACGGCAACATGCGGGGAGGTGGCGGCACCCTCATCCGGCCCCGTTCGACTCGGATGGAGCTGGAACGAATCGCCTTCGGGGAATGCGCGATTGAACCGGGTCGGAATATCGAGGATGATCCATGCGCAGCCGATGTGCGGCTGTCAGGTTACTAACTAGTTATGCGGCATCTCCTGGCGGAGAGCTTGAGACTCTCGATGAAGGCACTCCGGAGAGAGCTCTCCTATCTGACCACCTTCTTCGCTGTTCCCCTCGCGATCTTGCTGGCGCTAGATCTCGCCCTTTCCGAGTCTCCGATGCCCATCCCTGAGAGAGTCTGCCGATTCGAGGACGTGTGCGCCTACGGATACTGTTTCTGGATTCCTGGCGCTGTGTACTCAACCGTCAGAATCGGAGCTCTTTTGACGGGAAGAAACCGCGGAGACGGTTCCCAAACCTGAGAAATCGGTCCGATCCAACCCGCCGGAGACGCCGCATAACAAGCCGCTGCACCTGACAGACAGTTGGCCGAGGTAGGAGTGGGCTCCGCCGCCCAGATCCACGTCCCTTCGGGACGCGGAAGGCGGCTCTAGCCGATTGGCTACGATCTGAGTCTCTCGATCGGTACGGCGCCAGCGAAGTCTGCAGGTGATCGGCTGATCCGTTATACGGCAGACGCGATTGAGCTGTATTCGCGCCCTCGCACTTCTCGGTTGCGTGTTCGGCCTTGCCTGCGCAGGTCTGTCACCCTCCTCGGCTGAACCTGACTCGAGCGTCCAAGTGTCTGCCCCAGAGTGCCCAGTTTTTCTGTTCGCGTTTCCGCGAAGAATTCCCGAAGGTGCGATCTGCGAAGGGCGTCGGGTTCGAGTGATTCCGTCGAGCGGCGCGCCTACCTATTGGGGGTGCTACTCCCGCGAGGCTCTGGCCCACTATTGCGATCCCGGACTCCCGGAGGAGACTAACCACTGCCTGGCGGCTTCTCTGGTCTACGACGTCTGCGAGGCGCGAAGCGTCGAGATCCTGGACGATCTCGGAGGCACGATCGGTGACGTCGGTGAGCCGCGGCCCAACTAGACGGGGATCCGAGTTCGCCCGGCGCCCGCCGTATAACAAGCCCCTGAACCTGACAGACAGTTAGCCGAGGTTGGAGCGGGGCTCCGCGGCCTCCTGACGCTTCGCGTCCAAGGCCGCTCGTGCCGCTGGGCTACGATCGCCGTACCTCGACCAGTCCACGCCGGCGAAGTCTGCAGGTTATGGGCTGATCCGTTATACGGCATGTCTCGATGCGCCTAGCTATCGCGATTCTTAGTCTGGTGTTGCTGAGCTGCGAAGTCGTAGACGTTGCTCGATGCAACGGATGTATCTCGGAAGCCATGCAGGACAGTATGGACTTGCTGGCGACGGGCAGCGTCGAGTTGATGATGCTGACACTCGCGCTCGACGAGCTTCGCGAGGGCGAAACCCAGGAGGCTATCTGCTCGCTCGAGCTCATCTTAGATGGCGAGCTGAATCAAGCGGAATCGATGCTCTCGAATGACTTGTCGGACGCCGCTCGGGAATCGCTGGAGGGGCGACTTGAGATTGCGCGCGAATACCGGGCGCGACATCCCAAGGAGTCCTCGGGTTGCTGATTTGATCCTGGCGGTACCGCGGACACGCCGTATAACAAGCCCCTGAACCTGACAGACAGTTGGCCGAGTTGGGAACGGGGCTCCGCGGCCTCCTGACCCTTCGGGTCCAAGGCCGCTCGTGCCGCTGGGCTACGCTCGCCGTACCTCGATCAGTCCGCGCCGGCGAGGTCTGCAGGTTATGGGCTGATCCGTTATACGGCCGCGAACGGCTTCTGCTATGGCGATCGACATTCGACTGATGAAGCCGCGGCCGGACGCCGATCAAGAGCGGTCGTCGATGTCGCTTGAGAACGAGGCCCACTACTGGTTTCTCTGGCCCCTGATCGACGCGCTCCGGGCAAGCCACGGAAAGTACGTTGATCTCTACGGAGACGTGGCGTTCCGTAGCTCAGAGTTGCCCCTACTTGAGAAGCTGATCTCGGACTGCAAGGCCCGGTTGGCTTCCAGCCCGCCCGAGTGGCAACAGCACTGCGGCGTCTCGCTCGCTGGCTCGACCAAGACGATCCATTCCCAGCTTGTTCGGAGAGGAGATCTTGAACTCTGGCTCGAGAAGCTCGCTTCTCTGGTCGAACTCGCGAGAGAGGTGGGTTCGGGTGTCGAATTTTCAGGCGACTAAGTATTCGCCGCCGTATAACAAGCCCCTGAACCTGACAGACAGTTGGCCGAGTTGGGAACGGTGCTCCGCGGCCCCCTGGCGCTTCGCGCCCAAGTCCGCTCGTGCCGATTGGCTAAGATCGCCGTACCTCGATCAGCCCGACGCCGGCGAAGTCTGCAGGTTATGGGCTGATCCGTTATACGGCAGACCCCGCGCCGGCCGCCCGGGAGGTCGTGTGCGAACTCGACGGATTCTCTTGTGGATCCTAGGTGTCGTTCTTACCGTTTCTCTCTTGCTTTTCGGCGCCTTCGTACTTCTCGCTCCGGCGTGCGAATGTGACTCGCGAGGAGCGCAAGCCGCCCGTGAGATCCCGCAAGCGAGACTCGCTCGGCTCTTCGACGATGTTCGCCGACTTGGCCCAATGAATCGCAACCTACGCGAGAACGAAATTCCGGCCGAGTTCTCTGATCTCGGCGTGATTGCCGTTCGCGGAGCAATCTATCCACCTGGCCAAGTCAATCTCAGGCTTGTGGGGTGTCTCGACCACTTTCTCGATCTGGTCGTGTATGGCGCCGACGCTGCGGTCAGAGACGGGCCCCGGATCTCGTTGTGGTGCGGCGAACCGCCGACCGATGGCGTTGAGGTTCTCTGGCGCCCTGATGTCGAATAACTCGTGGCGTCGTCCGCCGTATAACAAGCCCCTGAACCTGACAGACAGTTTGCGGAGTTCGGAACGGGGCTCCGCGGCCTCCTGACGCTTCGCGTCCAAGGCCGCTCGTGCTGATTGGCTACGATCGCCGTACCTCGATCAGTCCGCGCCGGCGAGGTCTGCAGGTTATGGGCTGATCCGTTATACGGCAGATCTAGTTGCGTCGAGCATGACCGGGTGGAGCTTTCTCGTATTCGAGGCTGACGAACCGAATGCAACCTTGGTGGATGGCGCGCCTTCCGCGTGTCTTCGATCCAAGGGCGCCGCGCGGTTTCTAGAAAAGAGGCTCGACTACCTGTACTCCGAGGTTGGCTTCGGGATATCCGAGAGCGACGACGCCTGCACGAATGACCCTGCCGTTCTGGCCGCCGTGATCCTGGGTTTGAACTCGCTGTACGAGGAGCTCTCCTCGGCTCGACCTGAGTGGCGCGTTCAACTCGGCTACGAATTTCGACCCGGCGAAGAGCTCGGGCCGCCGATCTACGCGCAAGCCTCGCGCGACGAAATCCGCCAGTTCCTTAGAGAGTCGATCTCGATCTGCGAGACTGCTCGCGAGAACGCCGCCTATCTGGTTTGGGGCGGCGGCGCGTAGATCCGCCGTATAACAAGCCCCTGAACCTGACAGACAGTTGGCCGAGGTTGGAGTGGTGCTCCGCGGCCTCCTGACGCTTCGCGTCCAAGGCCGCTTGTGCTGCTGGGCTACGATCGCCATACCTCGATCAGCCCGTGCCGGCGAAGTCTGCAGGTTATGGGCTGATCCGTTATACGGCAGACGCGGATGAATGCGCTGACAGACGCTGAGGTCGAACAGCTTTTTTGGTCCGACGCAGACTTCCTCGGCTACTACTGGGACGATCGCTTCGACGATCCAACCCTGGTTGTGCGCGTCACCCCTGCAAACGCCGAGACAGTCGAGCTGGTATGCCATTGGACGATGGGGCTTAAGCTCGACGTCGACTACAAGACAAGCGTGAACGGTCTCCTTACCTGGCAGGTCGAATTCGAGCCGATGCCTGAGCGCCGCTGGAGGGTGGTGTTCGATCTCGCCTCGCATGGATCGGTCGAATTTGAGTGCCTCGGACTGTCGCTACGACCGCCTGCGCCAGTGTCCGCCGTATAACAAGCCCCTGAACCTGACAGACAGTTGGCCGAGGTTGGAGCGGGGCTCCGCGGCCTCCTGACGCTTCGCGTCCGAGGCCGCTCGTGCCGTTGGGCTACGATCGCCGTACCTCGATCAGGCCTGGCCGGCGAAGTCTGCAGGTTATGGGCTGATCCGTTATACGGCATGCCCGGGCAGCTTCTAGGAATCGGGGGCTCTTCCATCTTGCTCGGAACTTCCGCGACTATCTCCGCGGTAGAAGCCCCCTCGCGGCCCCCCGACACGAGCCGCCGACGGGGCAGGCTGAGGCTTTTGCTCTCGGCCGTCGCCGCGCTTCTTCTCTTCTCCTGCGCGGACGAAGTCGACCGGTGTCTGGATCGCGGCGGATGCTGGGTCTCCGGAGCTGAAGTCTGCGAGATGGCCGATCAGGCTCGCTGCGACGAGTCTCGATCGGCGCGCTGATCGTACGCCCTCGCGAGCACGCCGTATAACAAGCCGCTGCACCTGACGGAGAGTTGGCCGAGTTCCGATCGGAAGTCCGCGGCCTCCTGGCCCTTCGGGCCCAAGGCCGCTCGAGGCGCTGGGCTACGCTGCGTCGTACCTCGATCGAGTCGACGCCGGCGAGCTCCGCAGGTGAGCGGCTGATCCGTTATACGGCGCTCCCCCGCGACTTCGAAGAAGGCGGGTTTCTGCCGCGCGGGCGACGGTCGCTGTTGGGCGCCTCGAAGACTCGCCGTCCGGGGCTTGAGAGTTCGAGCCTGAATGCGGCTTGGTGGTCCACTCTGCGTGGCCTGGTTGGCCTTGATATCCAGGCGAAGCCCGTCTCGACCGTCGCTTGCTCGAGACGACTCGTTGGCTTCGGTTGTCCGAGACGCCCGGCTGAATCTGCCTCGCGTTGGTCGACCCGCAGGCCGGCCGCTTCCGATCGGAAGCAGGCTCCGAATAGGGACTCGGCCAATCGGACTCCGAGCCTCGATGTTGCGCCGTCGCGCCGTATAACAAGCCGCTGAACCGGACGAGGAGTTGGCCTTGCGTTGCCCTGGCTCCGCCAGGCAAACTTCCCGCTGAGAGCGGGAAGAACCTGGCTCTTGCCGTCTGGCGACGGCCCCTGAACTTGACTCGGATCGCCTGCGGCGAACCTCGCCGGTTAGCGGCTGATCCGTTATACGGCACGCGACTGAAAGCGGTCTCTACCTCTGGCTGCTGCTGTCTCCGAGTCTCCGTTGAGCTCGCCGCCGATTGGCGGAGGCTTTGAGGATGGAGCTTGGAGCGACCTCCGCCGACTG
Organism: bacterium; assembly: GCA_024742285.1. Taxonomy (NCBI): domain Bacteria; species bacterium. The sequence goes on from JANSYR010000027.1 coordinate 43,864, forward strand.
CCATCACCTGACGGTGACTGTCGGCTTGTGCAGTCTGGCGACGGGCTTCGAAGTCTCGAAGTGACTCGAGAGGCGAGGGCGGCTGCCTTACTGTCGCCGCCGTCCGATCCGAAACGATCCGTGTCTAGACGAGACGCTGGAGGGCGAGCCGCCGATATCCTCGGGACTTCAGGAGATGCGGTGGCGAAGGCCTCGGACGACCTCGCCGCGACTCTGCCGTCGCGCGCCGTATAACAAGCCCCTGAACCTGACAGGGCGCTTGCCGAGACGTGAGCGGCCTCCGCCGCTCAGACTCTTCGCCTTAGTCGGCGAAGAGAAAGCGGCTCGAGTACTCTGGCGACGAACCTGATCGGCTCGACCAGGCGACGATGGCGTCCCCTGCAGGTTATGGGCTGATCCGTTAGACGGCAGGTCTATCGCCGTGCCTGAGACGCGACCAATCGGAGTTCGAGTCTTCGCCTTCGCTTTGGGCGGCTATTCGCTCTTGGTCTTCCTGATCCTGATCGCGGGAGTTGTCTCCGCAGAGCAGATCGTTTCCTATCCGATTCTTGTTCTCGATCTCGTGCTCGTCACGTTCGGACTGCTCGGCGCTCGATCGATCTACTCCCTCTGGCCTCATTCGAAGTGGCTGTTTCTAGGCTGGCTCTTGTCTTTCTTCCTGATCGGCCTCG
>JANSYR010000028.1 GCA_024742285.1 bacterium
CCCGGGCGCTCTTCCAGCTCGGCAACCGCCGCAGCCGCCCCTTCGTGAAGGTCAACTGCGCGGCCCTTCCCTCGGAGCTGCTCGAGAGCGAGCTCTTCGGTTTCGAAAAGGGTGCCTTCACCGGTGCGCAGAAGCGCAAGCTCGGAAAGTTCGAGTACGCGAACCAGGGCACGATCTTTCTCGACGAGATCAGCGAGATGGCGCCCCCGCTCCAGGCGAAGCTCCTGCAGGTGCTCCAGGACGGCGAATTCTCGCGGCTCGGCGGCGAGAGCGACGTCCGGGTCGACGCGCGCATCATCGCGGCGACGAACCGGAACCTCGAGGAGGCGGTCCGAAAGGGGGAGTTCCGCGAGGATCTCTACTATCGCCTGAACGTCGTCACGATCCACATCCCGCCGCTCAGGGAGCGGATCGACGCCGTCCCGCTCCTCGTGGAGCACTTCCTGCGGATGTACAACGAGCAGTACAAGAAGAGCGTCGAGAAGCTCTCCGACGAGACCATGCAGGTCCTGATGGACTATCACTGGCCCGGCAACGTCCGCGAGCTCGAGAACATGATCAAGCGGATGGTGGTCCTCGGGAACGAGTCGACCGTGCTCCAGGAGATCGCGCAGCGCGAGCCGGTGACGCCCGCCCCCGCACAGGGTGCGGACGAGGCCGCTGGGGTCGTCGACGATCTCGACCTCGTGGCGCTCGGCGTGGATTTCGCGAACGGGGGTGAGCTCGATCTCAAGGCGATCTCGAAGCGCGCTTCCCAGATCGCGGAAAAGAAGGTGATCGAGCGCGTGCTCGGGCAGACCCGGTGGAACCGCAAGGAAGCCGCCGAACGATTGCAGATCAGCTACAAGGCCTTGCTGTACAAGATGAAGGAAAACGGCCTGAGTGAGGGACGTTAGGCGGACCGTGTCCGGCCTACTCGGAGAACGATGATGATTCGCGTTGACGAAATGACTCGATTCGCGCTCGTGGCGATCGCCGCGCTGATGGTGGGCTGTACCGGCGTCGGCCAGGCGCCGCCGCCGGAGCCGGAGGCGGGGACTCGAGATGAGTACGTGATCGGGATTCCCGATGTCCTGCGAATCGTCGTCTGGCGAAACGACGAGCTCTCCGTGCTCGTCCCCGTTCGTCGCGACGGCAAGATCTCCGTCCCGCTCGTCGACGACGTCCAGGCGGAGGGCCTGACGCCCCACGAGCTCAAGGAGGTCCTGACGGAGGCCCTCGCCGAGTACGTGACCGCGCCCGACGTGACCGTCATCGTCCAGGAGACGAACAGCCACACGGTCACGGTCGTGGGCGGCGTCGCCCGCTCGGGGCAGATCCCGCTGACGCGCGAGATGCGGGTCATCGAGGCGATCGCCACGATGGGCGGCTTCAGCGCCTGGGCGCAGAAGGACCGGATCAAGGTCATCCGCAAGGTGAACGGCAGGGCGGTGGAATACGGCTTCAACTATGGCGCGTATACGGCGGGGAAGGCCCCCGATTCGAATCTGCTGCTGATGCCGGGTGACACGGTCGTCGTACCGGATTAGCAGGGGCGCGGAATGTCTCGCGCGCAAGTCTGCGCATCGATTCTGGGGTTGGGTCTGATGTTGACCGCAAGCTCGACAGAAGCACGGGAGCTGGAGCTCTTCCTCGAGACTCGTCTCGGAGGGGACTCGAACGTCTTCCGTCGGGCCGACGATCCCGCCGACGAGAACCTGGATCCGAAGGCGGCCGGTACGTGGGAGATCTCGCCTCGCCTCACGCTCCGGGACGAGCAGGACGAGCTCGAGTACGACTTTCGCTACCAGCCCACCTACGAGCGGTTCTTCGCGGTGGAAGACGGCGGGGACGACGACGACATCAGCGGGTTCGATCACATCGCTGCGGGGGACTTCGTCTGGCGGGTCAGCCCGGTCTCCTCGATCGGAGGAAACGGGCGCTTCAGTCGACAGCGTCGCCTGCGCGAAGGTTTCCCGGACCTCGGTGTTCTGCCCGATCCGCCGCTCGAGCAGACCGACAACGAGTACGTCCAGCGGAGCCGAGGGACGGTCTACTTCAATCGGGCGTTCACGCCGAGCACCTCGATCCAGGGCTCCTACACATTCGACGACTTCGACATCAGCGAGCAGCAGCAGGGTGATTCCAGGCTCCACTCCGTGTCGGGCGGTGGCTCGTACGCGATCACGCAGCATACGCGCGTGGGCGCGAACGCCACCTTCCGCACTCGCGCGACCAAGGCGTCCTTCGATCCGGATCCGAGCAACTCAGGGACGCCCGAGACGGACATCCGCGAATCGCGCTCCGAGACCGACACCTTCGACATCTCGTTCACGATGGAGCAGGCGCTGTCGCCCCACCTTTCGATCTCGGTCGCGGTGGGTCCCTCGTTCTTCGACACGCGGGACGAGGACTCGCTCGGCAACGTCTCCTTCAACACCGACGACTCGATCTTTGCCGCGATCACCGTGACCCAACAGCTGAAGAAGGGCGAGCTGGAACTCTCCTATACCCGGTCCGAGGGCGGCGGTGGCGGCGCGACCGCCGCGACGTCGATCCTCGATTCCCTGACCGGGACCGCGGTCTACCGCCCGACCCGTCGTTGGGTCCTCCGGGGTCGTCTGGGCTGGACGCACCGTGCGACGATCTCCTCGGACGCCTTTCTCGGCCGTGACATTCGGACGGACTGGCTGACGGCCTCGGTCAACGCGCAGCGCCGCGTGACGCGGAACTTCTCCGTCATCGGCACTTTCCGGTACGGCTGGTCCCGTCTCGACGACTTCCAGCCGGGCGTATTCCTGTCGCCGACCGTCTTCCTCGCATCGCGGTCCTCGCGGACCACCAACGAGACCATCCAGGGCACGATCGGCCTTCGGTACATCTTCGATCCCTACGTCTTCTAGGACGACGAACCATGAATCTCGAACAAGGCAACGGCAACCAGGTCATCGACCTCTTCGGCTTCCTGCGGCGACGCGGGAAGTTCGTCGCGATCGTCTCAGGAGCATTCATCCTGCTGACGTTCTGGATCACGATGGCGCTGCCGAATCTCTACACGTCATCGGCGATGATCCTCGTCGAGCCCCAGAGCGTCGACGAGGACCTCGTCAACTCCGGTGTTCGTGAGAGCGATCTGAACGAGCGCCTCGGCCTCATGACCGCCGAGATCCTGAGCCGCATCCGGCTCTCGAAGATCATCGACGACATGAACCTCTACGAGGAGGAGAGCAAGGACCTCCAGCGCATCGAGGTCGTGGACCTGATGCGTTCGTACATCAGCGTCGTGCCGGTTCTCTCGGAGCTCGAAGAGGGGCAGCGTCGCCGGGACGTCCAGTTCAACACCTTCCGGATCATCTTCCAGCACGAGGACGCCCGGGTCGCCGCCGCCGTCGCGCAGCAGATCGCGAACGACTTCATCAACGCGAACATCGAGGCGCGCACCGACGTCACGAAGAAGAGCCTCGAGTTCATGGAGGACGAGATCGAGTCGTTGACGAGCGAGCTCGCCGAGGTCGAGGGCAAGATCTCGAAGGTGAAGGCCGAGGCGGCGGGTCGCCTGCCTGAGGACTTCGAATCGAATCAGCGAATGCTCCAGTTCGCGATGGGAGACCTCCGCGACGCGCAGCGGATTCTGTCCTCGGCGCAGAGCGACGCGGCCTACTGGAAGAACCAGGTCCTGACCGCCGCCTCGATGATGGGCGGCGGGGACCCGACCAGCCCGGCCAACCGCAAGCGACTCCTCGAGATCGAGCGCGGCACGATGCTCGCCCGGGGCTATACCGCGCGCCATCCCGACGTCGTCCGGGTCGAGGCGGAGATCGCCCTCCTCACCGATCAGCTGGCGGCCTCCGCTGCCTCGGCCGGCGAATCGGCGCCGCAGTCGATGGGGGAGCAGAACGCGCGCGCCGAACAGGGCCGCGCGGAGCTGCGCGCAGTCGCGGCGGAGGAGGACATCGAGCGCCTGCGCGAGCAGATCGCCGATCTCGAGGCGCGACTCGCCGAGACGCCCGTCGTCGCGGAGCGGCTCGACGGGCTGAACCGCCAGTACGAGGGGCTCTATCGAAGCTACCAGGACTTCAGCAACCGCCTCCAGCAGGCGAGCGTGCAAGCCGACCTCGAACGACGTCAGCTCGGCGAGAAGTTCCTGATCCTCGAATCCGCCGAGCCGGCGCCCGAGCCGTCCTCGCCGAACCGGATCCTGATCCTGGTGCTCGGGGCCATCCTCGGTCTGGGCATCGCCGCGGGCGCGGGCCTCGTCGCCGAGGTCTCGGACTCGTCGGTGCACACGACGAGCGAGCTCCAGCAGAGTCTCGGCATTCCGGTGCTGGTCTCCGTGCCGCGGATCATGCTCGAGTCGGATCGCGCGGCGCGATCCCGGCGCATCCTGCGCGAGACCCTCGCCGCGATCGCGGTCGTGCTCTTCGTCCTGATCGGCGGCGGCGTGACCTACTACTTCGTGAACATGGCCGGCAAGAGTCAGGGCGAGGACGCCCCGGTCGAAGCCACGATCGAGGAGGCGCGTGCGCCCTTCGGCGGGATCGGCCTCGGGTAGCGGGTAGGGAAGACGATGTACACCGAGTACTACGGGCTCGTTCGCTCGCCCTTCGAGATGACGCCGGACCCCTCGTTCCTGTACCTGGGGGAGGCACATCGCGAGGGATTGGCGACGCTCGTCTACGCGGTCAACTCGGGGAAGGGCTTCGTCATGCTGACCGGAGAGGTCGGGACGGGGAAGACCACGCTTCTGCACGCGTTGCTCGGCCAGCTCGACTCGAACACCAACTCGGCCTTCATCTTCAACCCGCGCCTCGACCCGATGGGCTTCTTCCGGGTCCTCTTCGAGGAGCTCGACATCGGCCCGCCCTGCGAATCGAAGGCCGAATACCTTCTGACGCTCAATCAGTATCTGATCGACAAGCTCGCGGCGAACGAGCGCGTTTTGCTGATCGTGGACGAGGCCCAGAATCTCTCGACCGAGATGCTCGAAGAGATCCGACTTCTTTCCAATCTGGAGACGCCGACCTCGAAACTGATCCAGATCATGCTCGTCGGACAGCCGGAGCTGCAGGACCTCGTCGACCAGCCGGAGCTCCGGCAGTTGCGCCAGCGAATCGCCCTCCGACATCATCTCAGACCCTTCGACGCCGCCGAGGTCGCCGAGTACATCCAGGAACGACTCGCCAAGGCCGGCTACACCGGGCGCGGGATCTTCAAGAAGAAGGCGATCAAGGAGCTCTTCGAGATCACCGGCGGCACGCCGCGCATGATCAACAACATCTGTGACGGGGCCATGCTGCTCGGCTACGCGCGCCAGGAGAGCACGCTCGGTCCCGAAGCCATTCGCGAGGTCGCCCACGACCTCGGACTCGTCGGCAAGGACGCCGTCGAGAACCCAGATTCTTCTCGGGGGAAGGAAACGCCCCCGAAGCGGCGTCGACGACGTCTGCTCCGGTTTCGACGTTAGTCGCGACCGGGTTCGCCAGGAGTAGAGAAATGCCCAAGCACTACGAAGCACTGCAGCGTGCCGAGGAGGAGCGCCGCCGAAAGGTGACCGGCGTCGATTCCCCCGCGCCCGCCGCAGTCCCCTTCGAGAGCGCCGCACCGCCGGTGGCACCGCCCACGGCGAAGCCGCCGGGAATCCTGTCGCGTCTCTTCAAGGGGCGCGGTGGAGCCGTGACGGAAGAGCCGGGAGAAGCGAACAAGCGTCGCATCGCGCTGCTCCAGCCCGACTCCTACGTCGCAGAGCAGTACCGGAGCCTCCGCGGACGGATCGATTCGCTCGCGTCCCAGCGCCCGCTGAAGACGCTCGCGGTCACGAGTGCGAACTCGGGCGAGGGCAAGTCGACCTGCTCGGTGAACCTCGCGACGGTGACGGCGATGAGCGTCGGTCGAAGCGTGCTGCTCATCGACTGTGATCTGCGTCGCCCGAAGGTGCATTGGACCCTCGGCCTCCAGCCCCAGGTCGGGCTCGCCGAGGTGCTGCTCAATCAGGCGACGATCGAAGAGTCGATCCTGAAGCTCGACGGCGTGAACCTCGACGTCCTTCCGGTCCGCTCGGTCCCCTCGAATCCGTCGGAGCTCCTCGCTTCGCCGGAGATGCGCAAGCTCACGGAAGAGGTCGCGGGGCGCTACGACCGCGTCATCCTCGACACCCCCGCGTGCCTGGGCCTGCCGGACGCGAAGAGCGTCTCGGAGCTGTGTGACGGTCTCGTCATGGTCGTGCGCGCGGGCGTCACCCCCAAGGAAGACGTTCGTGCGGCACTCGACATCCTGGATCGCCGCAAGGTCGTCGGGATGGTGCTGAACGGCTCCGAGGCGACGCGCGAACAGTACGGATACTACTAGCCCGCGGCATTCGAACCCGGTCGGAATCCCTCCCATTGAACCCTTTCCACGCCATCGCGATCGTCGTGATCTCGTCTGTGATCGCGTACGCGTCGACGCCGTTCGTGATCCGTTTCGCGGCCGCGATCGGAGCGGTCGACCGTCCGAACGAGCGGAAGGTGAGCAAGCGGGCGGCGATGCCGCTGCTCGGCGGGCTCGCCGTCGCCTTCGGATGCGCGGCAGGGATGACGACGGCGCTCGCGATCTGCAGCGTGACGGATCTCGCGAGGGGAGTCGTCGGGTTCGGCGGGGGAGCGCTCGCGCTGATCGCGGTCGGTCTCTACGACGATCGATTCGACGTCCGGCCCTACGTGAAGCTCCTCGTCCAGATCCTGGCGGCCGGGATCGCGATCGAGGCGGGCTTCCGGATCGACTACTTCACGAGCCCGATCTCGGGAGAGACCCACGCCGTTCCGCTCTACATCGCCTGGCCGATCTCGCTCGTCTGGATCGTCGGCGTCACGAACGCGCTCAACCTGATCGACGGGCTCGACGGGCTCTCGGCGGGCGTAGGCGGGATCATCGCCGGCACGCTCACCATCATCTGCTGGCAGGCGGAGCAGTGGCTCGGCGTCGTGGTCGGCCTCGCGCTCTTCGGCGCGCTGCTGGGCTATCTGCCCTACAACTTCCCGCCCGCGCGGATCTTCCTCGGGGATACCGGCTCCCTGGTGATCGGGTTCGGCCTCGCCGTGCTCGCCCTCGAGGGCTACCGCAAGACGGCGCTCCTCGCGTTCCTCGTTCCGCTGCTCGCGCTGGCGATCCCGATTCTGGACACGGTCCTCTCGATCGTGCGCCGGCTGCGGAGCGGTCGAGGCGTCTTCTCGCCAGATCGGTTGCACATGCACCACCGCCTCCTCCATCGCGAGGGCTCCCACAAGAGCGCGGTGCTGATGCTCTACTTCCTGACGGCCTGCTTCTGCATGATCGCCGTCTCGTTCTCGCAGATCGACGGCTGGATCGCCTTCCTCTATCTGGCAGCGGTCGTGGCGGTCACGATTCGGCTGCTTCGCAACCTGGATGCGTTCTCGCTCGAGATCCTGGGAGATGCGCCGCCGGCGAACGAAGGGGGACACGAAGGCGGAGCCGAGTCGTCCTCCGATTCGTCGAGTGTCCCTGGAGATTCGAAGCCCGCATAGGTCCTGGGAGGGGATCCGTGCGCACGATCGGGATCGGGAGTTAGATCATCATGAACATCGCAGTGATCGGAACCGGCTACGTCGGACTGGTGACCGGCACGTGCTTCTCCGAGTTCGGCCTGAACGTCACCTGCGTGGACGTCGACGAGGCGAAGATCGCCTCGCTCCAGGCGGGAGAGATCCCGATCTACGAGCCAGGCCTCCAGGAGCTCGTCACGCGCAACGTGGCCGACGGTCGCCTCGCGTTCACGACCGACGTGGAGACCGCGATCGCACAGTCCCTCGTCCTCTTCATCGCCGTGGGCACGCCGCCCAACGAAGACGGCAGCACCAATCTCTCGATCGTCGAGAGCGTCGCGCGTCGCATCGGTCGCGAGATGGACGGCTACAAGGTGGTCGTCACGAAGAGCACGGTCCCGGTCGGGACCTCGAAGTTCGTGCGGGAGTGCATCGACGACGAGCTCGCGAAGCGAGGCGAGTCGATCCGCTACAGCCTGGCCTCGAATCCCGAGTTCCTGCGCGAGGGCGCGGCGATCGGCGACTTCATGCGACCGGACCGCGTCGTCATCGGGACGGACGGCGACGACGAGCAGGCCCTCGCGATCATGAAGGATCTCTATCGCCCGCTCTATCTGAACGAGACGCCCTTCGTGGAGACCACGATCGAGACCGCCGAGCTGTCGAAGTACGCGGCGAATGCGTTCCTCGCTACGAAGATCTCGTTCATCAACGAGATGAGCGTGTTGTGCGATGCGTTCGGCGGCGACGTCCAGGCGGTCGCACGCATCATGGGCCTCGACGGCCGGATCGGGAAGAAGTTCCTGCATGCAGGACCGGGCTTCGGCGGCTCGTGCTTCCCGAAGGACACGCGCGCGGCCGTCCACTTCGCCCGGGAGCTCGGCCACGAACTGGGGATCATCGAAGCGTCGATCCGCGCGAACGATCGCCAGCGCCTGCGCATGATCGACAAGGTCGTGGCGGCGCTCGACGGCGAGGTCGCGGGACGCGTCGTCGCGGTCCTCGGACTCTCCTTCAAGCCGGAGACCGACGACCTGCGAGAGGCGCCGGCGATCGACATCATCCGCGAGCTGCAGGCGCGCGGCGCCACTGTCCGAGCCTACGATCCGGCGGCGCTCGAAGAGGCGGGAGAGCTGCTCCCGGAGCTGGTCTGCTGCGGCGACGCCTACGAGGCCCTCGAAGGCGCCGACGTCGCGGTGATCGTGACCGAGTGGAACCAGTTCCGGATGCTCGACCTCGAGCGGATGAAGGAGCACATGGCGCGCCCGGTCCTGGTCGACATGCGCAACATCTACGACGGCGACACGATGCGTGGCCTCGGCTTCGCGTACACCGGCGTCGGCGTCTGATCCTCCGAGAGCCGATCGCCGCAGGTTGCACCCTGCGGGGAGTGTCGGAGATCCCGCCGACGGGGTCGTTTCGTCACATGGTCCCCGATTTTGTGACGATGGTCACTAAGCAAAGGCGGGGTTGGGACGTACGATCCCGGGTGCGGTGAGCGCTTCGCCGCCGATCCGCGGGCGCCGGTGGGCGCTCGGATCGGATCACCCCCACGACGAGGTTCGAGATGCATACGACTGGCACGGTCCGCAAGGACGTCATCGATTCGCTGCGGGCGATTCCGCTCTTCGGTCGGGTCTCCGAGGCCGACCTCGAGGAGCTGGCGACGCACCTGATCGAGCGCCGCTTCCCGAAGAACGCGACCGTCGTCGAGGAAGGCCTTCCGGGCGACTACATGTACGTGATCCGCCAGGGGAGGGCGAAGGTCACGAAGGCCTCCGAGGACGGCCGCGAGAAGATCATGAACTTCCTCGAGGCGGGCTCCTTCTTCGGGGACATGGCGCTGCTCGGGGACGAGACGCGCTCCGCCAGCGTGAAGACCCTCGAGGACTCGGTGCTTCTCGCCCTCTCGCGCCGTGATTTCATCGACCTCCTGCGCCAGAGCCCGGATCTCTCGCTGTCCGTCATCGAGGAGCTCGCGAATCGTCTCCGGGAGACGAACGAGCAGGCGCGGTCGCTGTCCTTCCAGGGGGTCGAAGAGCGCACCCGCAACCTCTTCGAGCGGATCGCCCGGGTCGACGAGACGACGGGCGGCCTGCGCATGACGCCGGCGCTCACCCACCAGCAGATCGCCGACATGGTCGGGACGTCCCGCGAGACCGTGACCCGCGCCATCAAGCAGCTGAAGACCTCGGGCTGGCTCGAACAGGAAGGCAAGCGCTACGTGATCCCCGCCGAAGGGGATTGATCCGCGGAGCGCCGTCGCCGTCCGTCCTCGGGCGAGGCTTCTCCGCCCCCGCCCCGCCCCGGCTCCCAACAGAAGAAGTCCGCCCCGGAGCGCACGGGACGCAAGCAGGTGTCTCCGGCTGCCGATAGGACACCGCGCGTCCCGTCGTCGCGACCGCTCGTCTTTGCACGGTCTCGGGCGATGACGCACTCTCTGGCTTCTCGATTTCCCCTCGGGTCCGGCAATCCGCCGGCGTACCCGACCCGGGACGGGACTCAAGGAAACCGCGTCATGTCTTCGGGCCTTCTTGTCGGACTTCGATCTCTCGAGCGCGTGCATTCTCATCGCCGATCAGCGAGCTCGTCTGGCCGCGGGCGCATGTCGGGCCTCGGGCGCCTGGCGCTCACCGCCCTGATCGCGAGCTTCGCCGCCGGCTGTGCCGACGACGAGCAGCGGATCGCGGAGTTCCTCGAACGCGGCGAGAACTACGTCGCCTCGGGCGCGGACGAAGAGGCGATCATCGAGTTCAAGAACGTCCTGCAGCTCGATCCCGAGAACGCGGACGCCCACGAAGCGCTCTCGCTCGCTTATCTCCGGGTCGACAAGCCGCGCGAAGCGTACTGGGAGATGTCGGAGACCGTCCGCGTCGATCCGAACAACGTCGATGCACGGCTTCGCTACGGCACGATCTCCGCCGCGATCGGCGACTACGACCTGTCGAACGAGCAGGCCGAGGCGGTGCTCGCACTCGAGCCCGACAACGCGCGCGGCTACACGCTGCGCGGTCAGGCGCGTGAGAACCGAGAGGACCTCGAGGGTGCCGAGGCCGACTATCGTGCGGCGGTCGACGCCAGCCCCGATGCGGCCGCGTTCCGCTTTCTCCTCGGTGGCTTCCTCGAGCGCAACAAGAAGGTCGAAGAGGCGGAAGCCGTCTACCGCGCGCTCCTCGAGACCGAGCCGAGCTACCTCGCGGCGTCGACGCTCACGCGCCTCGTGCTTCGCGACGAGGATCGCGCCGCGGAGGCGGACGTGCTGATCGCGGACCTGATCCGCATCGCCGAAGAAGCGCCGACCGAGGCGCGCGAGGCCGATCCGAACGCCGAAGACCAGGGCAGCACGACCCTCGTCTACAACGTGCTGCGCGAAGAGGCCGTCGTCGGCGCCTACACCCTGAAGGCACTGGTCCAGCGCAGCCGGGACGATTTCGACGGCGCGATCGCGACCCTCGAAGAAGGCGTCACGAAGAGCGAAGGCAAGACCCAGCTGATCTATCAGATGGCGCAGTTCTATCGCGCGGAAGGCCGGACCGAGGACGAGGATCGCATGATCCGTCGAGCGACCGAGGTCGCACCCGGGAACGCCGACGCCCAGCTCTTCCTGTCGGCCTACCTCGGGACCCAGGGCGATGCCGACGGCGCCCTCGAGGCCGCTCGTGCCGCCGCCGAGATCGACCCGACGAGCGACGCCGCCCGGTTGAGGGTCGCCGAGCTGCTGATCGACGTCGGCTTCCGCGACGGCGACGAGGCGATGATCCAGGAGGGCCGGTCCATCGTCGACGTCGTCCTCGAGGAGCGGCCCGACGGTCCCGAAGCCAACTTCGTGAAGGCGAAGATCGAGCTCGCGGAGAACGACATCGAGGCGGCGAAGTCGAGCCTGGAGACGACCCTGCAGGCCCGACCCGATTGGGCCCAGGCGCGCTTCGTGCTCGGCTCCACCCTCGCGGCGAGCGGTGAGATCTCGCGCGCCCGGGTCGAGCTCGAGGCGGCCCTCGAGGCCCAGCCCGGTCTGCTCGATGCCCGAAAGCTCCTGACGAGCGTCTACTCGACGCTCGGCGAGCACGAGTTCGTGATCGAGAACGGCCGGACCTATCTCCGGGATCGCCCCGACGACATGCCGATACGCATCGCCGTCGGTCAGAGTCTGATCCGGGTGGGTCGCGCCGACGAAGCCTACGACGAGATCGCCTCGGTGCCGGAAGAGGAGTGGGACGCGGCGGCGTTCTTCGCTCTCGGACGGATCGACCTCGCCTACGGGCGCCTCGAGGAAGGCACGCGCAAGCTCACCCGCGCCGACGAGCTCGCGCCCGGCAATCCGCAGGTGCTCCGGACTCTGGTCGCGATCGACCGCAACGAAGGTCGGATGGACCGTGCCCTCGAACGAATCGCGGCGGCGATCGCGGCGAAGCCCGAAGACAGCGAGCTCCACGAGCTGAAGGGCGATGCGCTGCTCGCGAAGCGCGACGTGGAGGGCGGGCGCGCTGCGCTCGAGAAGGCGGTCGAGCTCGAGCCGCGGAACGTCTCGGCCCACATCTCGCTGGCCGACGTCGAGGCGCGTCGCGGTGACGCCGAGGCCGTCCTCTCGGTCCTCGAGCGCGCGAGCGGTGCGGTGCCCGAGTCCGCGGAGCTGCAGTATCGACTCGCCCAGGCCTACGACCGTCTGCGCCGCACGAGCGATGCCCTCGCGACGTATGAGAAGACGATCGCCCTGAATCCCGAGTTCGCCATGGCCAAGAACAACCTGGCCTATCTGCTGGCGGAGCACGGCGGCGACCTCGATCGCGCACTCGAGCTCGCGCAGCAGGCGAAGGAGGCGATGCCCGACGACGGGAACGCCGCGGATACCCTCGGTTGGGTCCTGCTCAAGCGCGGCCTGCCCTCGGCGGCGATCGGCTACCTGGAGGAGGCGACCGAGCGGTTCCCGGAGAACGCCTACGAAATCCAGGGTCTCGTCCACAACCATCTGGCCCAGGCCTACGAGGCCGCCGAGGACAAGGACAAGGCCATCGAGGCGAGCCAGGCGACGGTCGACTTCTTCGCCCGGCTCGAAGAGGCGGCGAGCGAGCGGGGCCTGACGGCGAACGAGCCGGGGTGGGTCGAGGAGGCCCGGTCCAGGATCGCGCGGCTCGAGAGCGCCTCCTCCTAGGGCCGCTCGTGTTCCGAGCGGTTCCGCCACGGACGGAACCGCTTCGGCGGGCCCAGGGTGGCGGATGACCCTTCGGTCGGCCGTTCCCGTGTCGGAGCGCACGGAATTCCGGCGCTCGCGGCGGGGGTGATTCACACCACCGGTCTCCATGTGCAGGGCCCATCGGCAGATCCGCTCGCCCGTTCAAGAGTTCCTCGGGGCGGGCCGATACACAGGCCGGAGGGGAACGTGTGTCCGTGGACGGACCCGCGTCCTCCGGTCCCGATCGCTCAGGCGATCGACGGCCCGCTCCATGGAGGAACACATGAGGAAGAGCCTTCTCTTTTCCGTCTCGCTGACGGCGCTGATCTTCGCGGGCGAAGCCCTGGCGGAGGCCGCCGTCGACGTGCCGGTCACGCCTGCGGAAGACGCGGTCGCGGAGACTGCCACCGAACCGGGCGCCGCGTCGTCCGAGGGTGACGAGCTCGCCTGGGATCAGTTCGATGATCCTTCGTTCGATCCCGCCGCCGAGCCGGCAGCACCCGCGATCACCGAGGCGGTCGACGCCACGATGCCGGTCGCCGGCACTGAAGGTCTCGTCGAAGCGGCCGTCACCGACGTCGCACCGAGCGAGGAGGCCGCCCCGGGCGTCGTCCTCGATCCCGGCACGGAAGCGACCGAGACCACGGTCGAGGGCGTCGTGCTCGGCCCGATCGGGTACGACGACCAGGGACGCCAGGGACGACTGCACACGGTCGCCAAGGGCGACACGCTCTGGGATCTCTCCGCCGCCTACCTGGGAACGCCGTGGGTCTGGCCGTCCGTCTGGATCGACAACGACGACATCGCGAACCCGCACCTCATCCTGCCCGGTGACAAGATCTGGATCACCGCGAACGAGATGCGTGTCGTGACCGACGCCGAGGCCCAGTCGTTCCTGGAGACGCCGGTCGCGGACGCCGACGAGGCGCCGCCGATCGTCGAAGATGCGGACTTCGTGCCCGAGCCCGGCGACGAGTTCGCTCCGGTCGCCGCGACGGATCCCGCCGTGGACGAAGCGTCGACCCTCGATGCCTTCCCGGTCGAGGTCCCCGAGGAGACCGCCCCGGCGATGCCGAGCGGTCGCATGATCACGATCGCCCGTCGCGACTCCTACGGCTTCGTGTCGGCGGAGGCGCTGTCGGGCGCGTCGTCGATCGTCGAGAGCCCGTCGGTTCGGACCTTCCTGGCGGAAGGCGACGAGGTCTTCATCGGTCTCGGCGAAGGCGACACCGAGGTCGGCGATCAGTTCATGATCTTCACCGTCATCGACGACGTCCGTGACGTCGAGACGAACCGGATCCTCGGCAGCCACGTCGAGAACCTCGGCTGGCTCGAGGTCAAGGAGCTGACCGGCGACACGTCGATCGCCGAGATCCGCCAGTCGTACGCCGAGATCCGCCGCGGCACGCGGGTGATGGTCCGGGAGAAGCTCCCGCGCCGCGTCGCGCTGCGCTCGACGCCGGATGCCGTGGACGGACAGGTGGTCTTCCTCCCGTCCGACCGCACGCTGGCCGCCGACGGCGAATACGTCTACCTGAACCGCGGTGAGTTCCACGGTCTCGAGATCGGCACCGAGCTCGAGGTCTACTCGTCCGGCGCGATCCTCAACGATCGCGAGCGCCGCGTGGACGTCCGGACCCCGGACACGCCGGTCGCGACCCTCGTGGTCGTGACGGTGGACGCGGAGAGCGCGGTCGCCTTCGTGCTGAGCGCGGATCGCGAGATCGCGGTCGGCGATACGGTCCGCCCCGTCGTGGACCGGACGCTCGCCCAGCGCTGAGTCGGTCGGGTCGCGCTTCGGCGCGACGTGGACATGACGAGCCCGCGTCCTCGGACGCGGGCTCGTTTCGTTTCGGGGCCTCGCCGTGACCCCGCGGACCCACCGGCGTGAACCCCGGCGCCGCTCGGGCGCCCTTCCGCGGGCGCGGCATTCTTTCGGGCGTTCGCCCCGAACCGGTCCCGTCGAGGTCCGTCATCTCCGCTTCGGACGCTTCTTCGAATTCGACTCCGCTCCCGGCGCCGGGCGGGGCGCGCCTGGCCGGGCTCGCGCCCGGCGACGCCCTCGGATGGCTCGCGCTCCAACGCCGGCTGGCCTTCGTTCCCGAGCGGATTCGCGATCGGCTCGAGGCGGGGGAGGGGCCCGCATCGATCCTCCGACAGCCCCCGCCGCTTCCGCCGGGCCTGACCCGTGCCCCCGCGGTCGCACCCGCGCGCGACGCGCGAACCCTCGACCGGATCGCGGGGCGCGTGCTGCCGTTCGGCCACCCCGACTACCCGGCCCGGCTGGCGGCGATCGCGGACGCGCCGCCGGTGTTGCTCGTGCGCGGGGACCCGCGCGTCCTATCGACCCCGGCGGTCGCGATCGTCGGGGCGCGGGCAGCGACGCGAAGCGCGCGGGGTCAGGCGCGCCGGTTCGCGCGTGCCCTCGCCGCGCGTGGGATCACGATCGTGTCGGGGCTGGCACGCGGAATCGATGCCGAGGCCCACCGGGGGGCCCTCGAAGCGGGTGGCCGGTCGATCGGCATCCTCGCCTGCGGGCTCGACCGGACCTATCCCCCGGAGCACCGGGTCCTCGCCGACGAGCTCGCCGAGTCTGGAGCCGTGGTGTCCGAGGTCCCGCTCGGGACTTCGCCGCGGCGGGAGCTCTTTCCGCTGCGCAACCGGATCATCAGCGGGCTCTGCCGCGGCGTGATCGTGGCCGAGGCCCGGCGTCGGAGCGGGTCGTTGATCACCGTGCGCCATGCCCTCGACCAGGGCCGCGACGTCTTCGTCCTTCCCGGACCGACGGAGGGGCCCTTTGCCGAGGGCAGCAACCGGCTCCTGCGCGAGGGCGCCGTCGCGATCACCGAGCCGGAGGACGTCTTCGAGGATCTCGGCCTCGCGGCTGCGGTGACGGCGGCGGACGCGGGCGGGGAGGGCAGCGCCGTCTCGCGGCTCGATCCGCTGGCCCAGCGCGTGATGCGCGCGCTCGCGGAAGGGCCGCTCGCGAGGGAGGGGCTCGCTGCGGCTCTGACCGTCGATCCGGCGCGGCTCGCGGAATGCCTGCTCGATCTCGAGCTCTCCGGGTGGGTTCGGGAGGAGCGGGACGGGCGTCTCTACCGGATCGGGTGAGGCGATTCGGAGTTTCGAGGGCGCTCGGCCGCCGGCGGGAGAGCGCTTCGCTAATCTCCCGGCACGGGTGTCGTGGGTTTCGCCTGCGCGCTCGATCCCGGTCGAGGCCGGGACATCCCCCCACCGAAAACTTGGGCCGGGCGACGTCCATCCCGCGACGGCGTCCTCGAGTCGGCGATGCCCCGGATCGGGCTCGTCGAGGTCTCCGAAGCGTTCGCGACGCGGCGACCGACCGCTCTCGAGAGGAGCGGTTCGGGCGTTCGCGTGACGGACGCGGGAGTGGAATGTTGGTCGCTTCCAGCGACGAGACGCGAGCGAGCGTGGACGACGGAGCCTCCCCGACGCCGGTGAGCGTGATCGGGGCGGGACTCGCAGGCAGCGAGGCCGCCTGGCAGCTGGCCGAGCGAAGCGTGCCGGTGCGCCTCTTCGACATGAAGCCCGAGCGACTCTCACCGGCGCATGCCTCCGAAGATTTCGCGGAGCTGGTCTGCAGCAACTCCCTTCGTGCCAACACGCTCGGAAACGCCGTGGGGCTCCTCAAGGAGGAGATGCGCCGGCTCGGCTCCCTCGTCCTGCGGGCGGCGGATGCGACGGCGGTCCCGGCGGGCAAGGCACTCGCGGTCGATCGCGTGAATTTCTCCCGGACCATCACCGAGGCGATCGAGGGTCATCCGGGGATCGAGGTCGTGCGCGAGCGCGTGGTCGCGATCCCTGAAGAGCGGCCGGTCATCCTGGCGACCGGGCCGCTGACGGATGGAGAGCTCGCCGAGGACCTCGGTCGCGTGCTCGGCGAGGAGTACCTCTACTTCTACGACGCGATCAGCCCGACGATCTACAAGGATTCGATCGACGAGTCGATCGTGTTCCGGGCCTCGCGCTACGACACCGGCGACGAGGAGGAAGGCGACTACCTGAACGTCCCGCTCTCCCGGGACGAGTACGAGGCGCTCGTCGAGGCGCTGCTCGAGGCCGAGACGGTTCCGCTCCACGCCTTCGAGGCGGCCATGTACTTCGAGGGCTGCCTCCCGATCGAGGAGATGGCGCGCCGGGGACGGGACACCCTTGCGTACGGACCGATGAAGCCGGTCGGGCTCGAGGATCCGCGAACAGGCAAGCGCCCCCATGCCGTCGTCCAGCTCCGGCAGGAGGATCGGGCTGGCACGCTCTGGAATCTCGTCGGCTGTCAGACGAAGCTTCGCGTCGGCGAGCAGAAGCGGATCTTCCGGATGCTGCCGGGGCTCGGCGAGGCGGTCTTCGCCCGCTTCGGATCGATCCACAGGAACACGTACGTGAACGCGCCGGTCCAGCTCGACGACCGGCTCCAGCTGAAGGCGTCGCCGGGCGTCCATCTCGCGGGACAGATGGCCGGCGTCGAGGGCTACGTGGAGTCCGCGGCACTCGGCTATCTCGTCGGCGTCGACGTCGCTCGCCAGCAGCTCGGGCTGCCGCACGTCGCACCACCGCCGGAGACGGCGCACGGCGCGCTGCTGCGTCATCTGCAGAACGCCGACGCCAAACATTTCCAGCCGATGAATGTGAACTACGGGCTCTTCCCGGCCCTCGATCGCGACGTCCTGCGGCCGCCGCGGCCCGAGGGTGGACGGCGCAAGAAGCTGCCCAAGCGCGAGAAGAACCAGAAGCTCGCCGAGCGCGCGCTGGATCGTCTCGGCGAGTTCGCCGCGACCGTGACGGCGCGTGACGGGAGGGCCGCATGAACTGGAGCCAGGCCGTCGACGGCTTCGGTCGCCATCTCGGGATCGAGCGCGGGCTCTCGCCGAACACGCGGCGCGCCTACGAGTCGGACGTCCGTCAGCTCACCGTCCATACGGGCTCCGACGTCCCGCCGGCGAAGGTCGATGCCGATCACGTGCGCGCCTGGCTCGCGAGCCTGCACCGGCGCCGGAGTCCGGCGACGATGGGGCGGAAGCTCGCCTCGGTTCGCTGCTTCTTTCGCTGGCTGGTGCGCGAGGGCGTGCGCAGCGACGACCCGACCGCCGGGCTGCCGATGCCGAAGCTCGAGAAGCGGCTCCCGCGCCCGCTCTCGATCGACGACTGCGAGCAGCTGATCACGAAGGACGAGCGCGCCCTGAATCAGTCTGCGCCCGAGGGGGGGGATCGCTCCCGGCGGCACCAGTGGATGAAGCTGCGGGACCGGGCGCTGGTCGAGCTGCTCTACGGAACCGGCATCCGGATCGGCGAGCTCGTCGCGCTCGACGTGCGCGACCTCGAGCTGCGCGCCCAGGAGATCCGCGTGATGGGCAAGGGCGGCAAGGAGCGGGTCGTGCCGATTCCCGAGCAGGCCCGCCTCGCGCTCTCGTCGTGGCTCGACGTACGAAGGCATCCCGGGCTGATGAGCGAGCCCCTCTTCATCTCGCTCCGGGCAAGGCGGGAAGAGAAGCCGCGAAGGCTCGCCGCGCGCGAGGCCCGCAGGATCCTGCGCGAACGGGGACTGCGCGCGGACCTCGGCGAGCACGTCCACCCCCACCGCCTGCGTCACAGCTATGCGACGCACCTCCTCGACATGGGCGCCGACCTGCGCGAGATCCAGGAGCTGCTCGGCCACGCGAGTCTCTCGACGACCCAGAAATACACCGCGGTCTCGGTCGAGCACCTGCGTGACGTCTATGATCGGGCGCACCCCCGGTCGCGGAGCGCAGGGCCGCGGGGCGGGGACGCGAGCGATTCCGCCGAGCGAAGGACGAAGACGAAGACATGAACGCGACGGAGAAGGCACGCTCGACGACGGTGGTCGCCGTCCTGCGCAACGGTCGGATCGCACTGGCGGCCGACGGTCAGGTGACGCTCGGCGAGACGGTGATGAAGCAGAGCGCGGACAAGGTTCGCAAGGTCGCCAAGGGGCGCGCGCTCGTCGGGTTCGCCGGCGGCGTGGCCGATGCGCTGACCCTGCTGGAGCGCCTCGAGGGCAAGTTCGAGACCCATCCGGGCAACGTGCGCCGCGCCGCGGTCGAGCTGGCGCGCGACTGGCGGACCGATCGGGTGCTGCGGAAGCTCGAGGCGATGATCCTGCTCGGGGATGCCGAGACGCTGCTCATGGTCTCGGGCAACGGCGACGTGATCGAGCCGGACGACGGGGTCGCGGCGATCGGGTCCGGCGGGTCCTACGCGCTCGCCGCCGCACGTTCGCTCATGCGCCATACGGAGCTCGAGGCGGACGAGATCGCGCGCGCCGCCCTCGAGGTCGCGGCCGAGATCTGCATCTACACGAACGCGAACATCTCTCTGGAGAGCCTCCCGTGAGCGAAGGCGACACGTTCACCCCGCGCGAGATCGTCTCGGAGCTCGATCGCTACGTGATCGGCCAGCGCGAGGCCAAGCGCGCCGTCGCGGTCGCGCTTCGCAATCGCTGGCGAAGGCGGCAGGTACCCGAAGCGCTGCGCGACGAGATCGCGCCGAAGAACATCATCATGATCGGCGCGACGGGGGTCGGGAAGACCGAGATCGCCCGCCGCCTGGCGAAGCTCGCGCAGGCCCCCTTCATCAAGGTGGAGGCCTCGAAGTTCACCGAGGTCGGCTACGTCGGTCGGGACGTCGAGTCGATCATCCGTGACCTGACCGAACTCGCGATCCAGCTCGTCCAGGCGGAGGAGCAGGAGGCCGTCCGCGCCAAGGCCGAGGAACGGGCCGAAGAGCGCCTGCTCGACGCGCTGCTCCCGCCGGCCTCGCCCGCCGCGAACGGGGCCGCCGGCTTCCACGTCGTGGGGGACACGCCGGAGCCCGGCGCCAACGAGACGCGAGAGAAGCTCAGGAAGCTGCTGCGCCTCGGCGAGCTCGAGGAACGGGAGGTCGAGCTCGAGCTGTCCGAGGACGCCGGGGGGCCTTCGCTCTCGATCATGACGCCCCAGTGCGTCGAAGAGATGGGCGTCCAGTTCAAGGACCTGCTCGCGGGGATGATGCCGAAGCAGACCCAGCGTCGGCGACTGAAGATCGCCGACGCGCGGGAGGCGCTGGTGGACGAGGAGGCGCGGGAGCTCGTCGACGCCGACCGGGTGAGAGAGCTCGCGGTGCGCCGGGTCGAGGACTCCGGGATCGTGTTCATCGACGAGATCGACAAGGTCGCGGTCGGCAGCGGCGGTCGACAGGGCCCGGACGTCTCGCGCGAAGGCGTCCAGCGCGATCTGCTCCCGATCGTCGAGGGCTCGACGGTGCAGACCAAGCACGGACCCGTCGTGACCGACCACATCCTCTTCGTCGCGGCGGGGGCCTTCCACCTGGCCAAGCCGTCGGACCTGATTCCGGAGCTGCAGGGGCGATTCCCGATCCGCGTCGAGCTCCAGAGTCTCGGGCGGGACGAGCTCGTGCGGATCCTGACCGAGCCGGACAATTCGCTCGTGCGGCAGTATTCGGCGCTCCTCGCGACGGAGCAGATCGAGCTCTCGTTCGAGCAGGACGGAATCGCGGCGATCGCGGACGTCGCGGCGACGGTCAACGAACGCACCGCCGACATCGGCGCCCGACGGCTGCACACGGTCATGGAACGCCTGCTCGAGGCGCTCTCCTTCGAGGCGCCGGACCTCGGGGCCCGGACCGTGACCGTCGATCGGGCGATGGTGGAAGAACGATTGGGCGAGCTACTGGACGATCAGGATCTTTCGCAGTTCATTCTGTGAGGCGCGCGTGGCGGGTCACGGTCCGCGCGCCGGGACGACTTGGGGGGAGTTATGGCGGACACACCGGACGACGAGGCGCGCGGAACGCACACTCGGGTCCTGGTCGTCGACGACGAGATCTTCTTTCTCGAAGCGATCGACGAGATCCTGACCGAGGGGGGCTTCGAGACGGTGCGGGCCGAGGACGGCGAGACGGCCCTCGAGTTGGCGGCGGACCCGTCGATCGGGGTCGTCGTGCTCGACGTGCGGCTTCCAGACATGGACGGGATCCA
Organism: bacterium; assembly: GCA_024742285.1. Lineage (NCBI taxonomy): Bacteria > bacterium. Next base: position 20,699 of record JANSYR010000028.1, read on the forward strand.
GGTGCTCGCGTGCATCCGGGAGATGCGACCGGAGCTGTCGGTGATCATGCTCTCGGCGTCGACGGACCAGGAGATCGTGCTCGAGGCCCTGCGTCTCGGCGCGGCGGACTATCTCGCGAAGCCGCTCCACGACGAAGAGCTCGTACTGGCGGTCGGGCGCGCGCTCGACGGCTACGAAGCGAACGCCGCCCGCCGGCGACTCCGCCAACGGATCGACCGCCTGGTCGAGGGGATGGAGCGCCTCTCGCAGGTCGTGCGGCTGGCGGCTCCCGGCGAACGCGTGGACGTCCTGAGGCAGGGGATCGTGGACTCGGCGAGCGTCGTGCTCCAGGCGAGTCGCGCTTCGCTGATGCTCGCCGATCCCGACCGCGAGTGGCTCTCGGTCGTCGCCAGTCGCGGCGTCGACGTCGAGCCGACGACGATGTCGGCGCGGAAGGTCGGGGAGGGCGCGTCCGGGACCTGCTTTGCCGACGGGGCGGTCCTCTGCGTGCCCGACGTCGATGAAGACGCCCGCTTCTCCGGTCGCGGCGCGGGCAGCTACGAGACGCCCGGCTTCGCCTGCGTTCCGCTCGTCTGCCTCGGGGTGCCGGTCGGCGTGCTGTGCCTGACCGACGGCGAGGATGCGGACGGGCTCTCTCTCGAGGAGACGAACGTGCTCCGCCTGCTCGGCATGCAGATCTCCGAGTTCCTCGCGGCCGATCCGGAGGTCGAGCGGCTCCTGGCCAGCGCCCAGGTCAGCGACGTCGAAGGCGTGGCATTCAATGGGCTGGAGGCCCCCAACGGGCTGGGGACCCTCGATCTGCTCGACACCGTCGACGGGGATGCCGAGATCGCCCAGGCGATCTGCGAGGCGGTCGCGGCGGAGGTCGAGCCCGAGCGTGTCCTCGGTTCCGCCCTGAACGCCGTCGCGACCCGGCTACGCGCGGCGCCGGTGAGCCTCCACCTGACGGATCCCGAGGGAACGTCCCTCGTGCTCGAGGCGCAGGTCGACGGCGGCGTGGCCGCGGATCGCGCCTCGCTCGCCGCCGATCGGGGGCTCTGTGGCGCCGTCGTCCAGACCGGCCAGCTGGTGGCCGCACCGGAGCCCGATCAGGATCCGCGCTTCGACGCCGCCGTCGATACGCCCGAGGACGGCCTGGTCCGGCCCTTCCTCTGCGCGCCGATCCGGCTGCGGGAGAAGGTCGTCGGTACGCTCCGGGTCTTCCTCGACGCGGGGTCGCCGGCCTCGCCGCGTACGGCGGAAGTCCTGGGCGCCGCCTTTTCAGCGGCCGTCCGCAACGTCCTTCTGTACCGTTCGCTGCTTCGAAGCATCGAGGAGGTGGCCGAGGCTCGGAAGAACGCGCGCCCCTGAGCGGTTGCGACTCGGCCTCGCCCCTTTCCTCTTCTCGTCCTCCTGTACCCGCCCCCCCCCCCGCGCCCGCCCGAACGGGATCATGAAGCAGCTCGTCGACAAAGCGAAGGTCCTGATGGAGGCGCTGCCCTACATGCAGCGCCTGATGGGCAAGACCATCGTGATCAAGTACGGCGGCCACGCGATGACCGATGAAGCGCTGCAGGCGTCGTTCGCCGCGGACGTCGTGTTGATGAAGCACATCGGTGTGCGCCCCGTGATCGTCCACGGCGGCGGTCCGCAGATCGGGCAGACCCTCGAAGCCATGGGCAAGCAGTCGACCTTCATCGAGGGCCGGCGCGTGACCGACGACGACACGATGTCCGTCGTCGAGATGGTGCTCGGGGGCAAGATCAATCGGGAGATCGTCCAGCTCGTCCAGCAGGCCGGCGGCTCCGGCGTCGGCTTCACGGGCAGCGACGGCGGTCTCCTGCGCGTCGAGAAGAAGCTCATCAACGGCCAGGACCTCGGCCGGGTCGGCGACGTGAAGCACGTCGACCCCTACATCATCATGGCCGCGATGGACGCGGGCATGGTCCCGGTCGTCGCGCCGATCGGCGTCGACGGGGACGGCCTCTCGTACAACGTGAACGCGGACGAGGCGGCCGGCGCGATCGCCGAGGCGCTCGGTGCCGAGAAGCTGATCCTGCTGACCGACGTCGAGGGCGTCCTCGACGCGCGGGGCGAGCTGATCAGCGAGCTCACGACCGAGAAGTGTCAGACGCTGATCGACGACGGCACGATCAAGGGCGGGATGATCCCCAAGATGGAGTGCTGCATGCAGGCGCTGCGCGGGGGCGTTTCGCGTACGCACGTCGTCGACGGAAGGATCCAGCACGCGGTGCTGCTGGAGATCTTCAGCGACGACGCCGGCGTCGGGACCCTGCTGCGCTCCTGACGCCCATGCGCCCTCCGCGGGATGGGGGGCGACGCCTGAAGGGGGCGCGAACGCCGCCGCAGGCGAACGCATCGCGTCCTGGACGTGGATGGAAGATCACCTCGAAGCCGAGTCCGTGAAGCGGGCGCAGAAGCCGAGATCGAAGAGACCAACGATGCCGAAAGACTTCCTCAGTGTGGCCGACTGGAGCGCCGACGATCTCTGGTCGATGGCGGACCGGGCTGCGGTTCTGCGGGCGGCCCATCGGGAGGGCAAGCGCCCTCGAACGCTCGAAGGACGAACCCTCGCGATGTATTTCGAGAAGCCGTCGCTCCGAACGCACGTGACGTTCGAGGCGGGCATCGCCCATCTCGGCGGCCATGGGGTGCTGCTCAAGCCCGAGCAGATCGGGATCGGGACGCGCGAATCTCCGGCCGACGTGGCCCGCGCGCTCTCTCGCTGGGTCGACTGCCTCATGGCGCGCACCTTCAGTCACGAGCTCGTCGAGCAGCTGGCGGCGGACGCTTCGATTCCCGTGATCAACGGACTGACGGATCTCCTCCATCCTTGCCAGGCGATGGCCGATCTGGTGACGATCGCCCAGTACGTGAAGCCGCAGGAGGCAGCGATCGCGTACGTGGGGGACGGCAACAACGTCGTGAACTCCTTGATCCTGCTGGCCGCCGTCCTCGGGCTCCGACTCAACGTGGCGACGCCGGAGAGCCATCGTCCGTCGGTCCGGATCCGCGAGCGCGCCAAGCGCCTCGCCCAGGAGAGCGGCGCGGAGATCGTGCTCGGGGAGGACCCGGTCGAAGCCGTTCGCGGCGTCGACTTCGTCTACACCGACACGTGGACCAGCATGGGGCAGGAGGAAGAGGCGGTGCAGCGCCGCGAGATCTTCCGCGACTACCAGGTGAACGAAGCGCTCCTCGCCTTTTCTTCGGACGCGCGGGTCATGCACTGCCTGCCCGCGCACCGGGGCGAAGAGGTGACCGACGAAGTCCTCGACGGCCCCCGAAGCATCGTCTTCGATCAGGCGGAGAACCGCCTCCACGCCCAGAACGCGATTCTGGAGCATCTGCTGGCGCGCTAGCGCGCCAGCAGATGATCCAGGGACTCTTTTTCGCGCGCTGCGCGCGCTGGGCTCAGGGCTGTGGTCGGGCGGGCGCTCTGCCGTCCCGGACTCCGCGCGACGCGGACGGGGGGCGCTTCGTGGCGGCTGCGCGTGACCCGGGCGGGGCCGTTTCGTGGTGGTTGCGGGCGACTCGGCTGATTCTGGTCGCGTTCCGCCGCGGGCGGGCCTCCGTGATTCGCGATTCCCCACGGGGTATCCCTGGTCCTGCATGCGGAAAGTCGTTCCAGAACGTGCTCGTTGCTCATTCTTCGCCGCTCGTCGGCCGAGAAGAGTCCAGGGGGGGAGCGTCCGCTCGGGCGTTTCCCGCACGGAGCAATGGAGTCGGGTCTTGGCACAGGTCCCGGAGCAGAAGGATTGGATCCTCGCACCCGCCGCAGGGGGTGATGCGGAGCAGCTCGTCAAGAGCGCTGCGGAGGGATACCTGTTCTCGCGGATCGATGGGACGACGCCCTGGCGCCTGCTGCGCGAGATCGGCGGAATCCCGCCCGAAGACGTCGATGCGTGTCTCCGCCGATGGCTCGACGAGGGCGCCCTCGAAGTCGTCGGCGGCAAGGCCGGTTCGAGCGCGGGGGCGGGCGGTCCGAAGAGCGAGACCGCGGCGCCGACGGTCGATGCGGCCGAGGCGGTGACCGCGATCGTGATCGACGAGTCCGCTCTCGACGAAGGCCTGGACATCGACCTCGACGTCCAGCGCCGGATCCTCACCTACGAAGCCTCTCTCGGTCGGCCCTACCACGAGCTGCTCGGCGTCGAGCCCGGCTCGGAGCCGAAGGCGGTCAAGCGGGCCTATTTCAAGCTTTCCAAGGAGTTCCATCCCGATCGCTATTTCCGCAGGGAGATCGGGAGCTACGCCGAGCGCCTCGATCGCATCTTCAAGAAGGTGCTCGAGGCCCACGAGATCCTCTCGGATCCCGAGCTCTGCCAGGTCGAGAACCATACGCCCTCGGCGCCCGTCGAGGAGGCCGCCCCCGTGGACGCGGCGAGCGTTCCGGAGTCACCCTCGGCGGACGCGCAGCCCGGCACCGAAGAGGCGAAGCCCGCGAAGCCGCGGCCGCTCACCAAGCTCGAGCGCCTGAAGCAGCGGATGCCCTTCAAGATCAATCACGCGGCGATCCAGGCCCGGCGTCAGCAGGCCGACGAGATCTTCCGCGCGGCGCAGGGCTCGCAGCAGGCCGGTCGCCTCCAGGAGGCCGAAGCGAGCATCCGGATCGCGATCAGCTTCGACCCGGCCCGGGCCGAGTTCAAGGAAGCGCTCGGCTCCCTGAAGATCGCGGCGGCGGGCGCCCGGGCGGCGAACCTGCTCGCGAAGCCCTCGGAGCGCATGAGCGACACCGAGCTCTTCGAAGCGCTTCGCCTGATCGAAGACGTGCTGCCCTACCGCCCCCACGATCCGGAGCTCAACGAGCGCGCCGGTCGCATCTGCCTCCGGCTCGAGAAGTACGACGAGGCCAGGGACTATCTCGAAACGCTGCTGATCCGGCAGCCCGAGTCCGCCGTGGCGTACACGATGCTGGGGAAGATCCACAAGGCGCTGGGAGATCTCGACGAGGCGGTGAAGGCCTTCGAGACGGCGCTCAAATTCGATGAAGACGATCTGGATGCACGGCGGGCGCTGGCCGCCGTGCGCATTGGAGCGCGCGATGCAGCGCGCGGAGGGAGAACCTCATGAGCCGAGTGATCGGAATCGATCTCGGAACGACGAACTCCTGCGTGTCGGTGGTCGAGAACGGCCAGTCGACGGTGATCCCGAATTCGGGGGGGTACAAGACGACCCCCTCGATGTTCGGCATCTCGCAGGACGGCAAGCGCCTCGTCGGTCACCTGGCGAAGCGCCAGGCGATCACGAACGCGCGGGGGTACAAGACGACCCCCTCGATGTTCGGCATCTCGCAGGAC
>JANSYR010000029.1 GCA_024742285.1 bacterium
AGCGTTGCGCGGCTTCGGTCGCGGGGTCTTTCGCGCAGCGTTGCGCGGCTTCGGTCGCGGGGTCTTTCGCGCAGCGTTGCGCGGCTTCGGTCGCGGGGTCTTTCGCGCAGCCAAGGGCGTCCCGTGCTCGTCGAGCGATTGCGGGGGGAGGCAGGCGGGGGGCAGGCGGAGCATGCCACAGAAGGCGCCCGCAGGAGCGTCGTCTACGCGAGGATCACGTCGAAGACGGCGCGGAGCCAGGCCACGTGCTCGCGGGTGCGGGCGCGTAGACCGCCGATGCCACCCGCCGCGGGAAGGCCGACCGCCTCGACCCCGAGCCGCTCGGCCAGCCAGAGCGAGCGGGGCAGGTGGAAGGCCTGGCTCACCAGGACGATCGGACGACCCCCGCTTCCTTCGCGCGCGAGGAACTCCATCGTGCGGATCGTCCGCTCGCCGTCCGGGTCGAGCGCGATCCCCTCGTCCGGCACGCCCGCGGCGATCAGCTGGTCGCGAAGGGCCTCGGTCTCGCCGAGCCGGCCGAAGCCGCTCGCGAGGACGGTCGCGCGCGCATCGTCTCCTCGCGCGGCGAGGGCATGGTAGGCGGCGGCGCCGGCGGCGACCCGCGCCGTGAAGAGACGATTGGGCGCGCCGGTCGAGCGCTTCACGCGGCAACCGAGGACGACGACGTGCGCGCGATCCGGGAGCTCCGCCAGGGAAGCGAGCCGGCGGTCGCGGAGCGATCTGCGACGGCGCAGGAAGACGGGCAGGCCGAGCGCGACGAGGCCGGCGACTCCGAGGACGGCGAGCAGGAGCGAGAGAGCGGGGATCAACGCGGGTCTCGTGCGGAGCGTTCGGGGGGCCGATGGGGAGGAGACGCACGCCGGGGTTCGGCGTCGGGCCGGGGCGAAGGGTATGCTCCGTCCGGGTCGTGCGCTCCTCGGCGCGCGAGGCTTCTGGATCTGGGGGGAACCATGGCCGGTGCATCCGCTTCTCGTGAACCTTCTCGCGAGCAATGGCAGACGAGGTGGGGCTTTCTGCTCGCCGCGGTCGGGTCCGCCGTCGGGCTCGGCAACATGTGGCGCTTCTCCTATCTCGCCGCGGAGAAGGGCGGCGCGGGCTTCGTCGGTCTCTATCTGATCTTCACGCTCCTGCTCGGGCTCCCGGTCATGCTCGCGGAGCTCACGATCGGTCGCGGCGCGCGGCGCGGACCGATCTCGGCGCTCGCCCATTTCGGCGGCGACCGCTGGCGCTGGCTCGGCGCGGTCTTCGTCGCCGCGGGTTTCGTCATCCTCTCGTACTACGGCGTGATCGGTGGGTGGACCGTCCGCTACGCATTCGAGGCCTTCTTCGTGGGCTTCGCCGAGGACGCCGGCGCGCATTTCGGCGCGGTCTCCGAGGGGCACGGAAGCCTTGCCATGCAGGTCCTCTTCATGGTCGTGACGATCGCGATCGTTTCGGGCGGGATCGGCGCGGGGATCGAACGCGTGGCGAAGGTCGCGATGCCCGGGCTCTTCCTGATCATGCTGGGGATCGTCGTCTACGCGGGGAGTCTCGACGGGGCGGGCGCGGGCTACGCCTACTACCTGAACTTCGATCTCGAGAAGGCCCTCGCCCTCGACGTAGTCGTGGCCGCCGCAGGGCAGGCCTTCTTCAGCCTGAGCCTCGGCATGGGCGCCATCCTGACCTTCGCGAGCTATCTCCCGCGCGAGAGCAATCTCAGCCGCGAGACCGTCGTGATCTCGCTCGCGGACTTCGGGGTCGCGTTCGTCGCGGGCCTGATGGTCTTCCCGCTGATCTTCGCCCTGGGCATGCAGAGCGAGATCTCGGGCGGAACGATCGGGGCGCTCTTCGTCGCGCTCCCGAAGGCCTTCGCGTCGATGGGACCGATCGGCCGCGTCGTGGGGGGCGCGTTCTTCGTCGCGCTGGTCGTGGGCGCGCTCACCAGCGCGATCTCGCTGCTCGAGGTCGTGGTCTCCGCGGCCATGGACGCCTTCGGTTGGACCCGCCGGCGCGCGGCGCTGATCGGCGGGACGGCGGTGACGCTCTGTGGCGTGTGGTCCGCCTACGACATCGCCATCCTCGACCTCGCCGACAGCGTCGCGACCAATCTCTTCCTCGTGGGAGGCGGCCTCGCGATCGCGATCTTCGTCGGCTGGGTGATGGACGATCCGATCGGCGTCGCGAGCGAAGGCGCCGAAGCGTCCTTCGTCCACGAGGCGTGGCGGGGGCTGCTCCGCTTCGTCGTGCCCGCCGCGCTCGTGTTCATTCTCTGGAATTCGCTGCCGGAGACCTGGGCGAAGATCACGGGCGTGCTCGGCGGCTGACGCTCGCGCCGCGCCGTAGGCCCGGCTCGCCCGTGGCGCTACGCTCCGCGCTCACCTGCCACGGGAGCGCATCCATGCCCAGCATCTTCACGCAGATCATGAACGGCGACATGCCCGGCCACATCGTCTGGAGCGACGACGTGTGCATGGCCTTTCTGACCATCGCGCCGCTCAAGCCGGGCCATACCCTCGTCGTTCCGCGGGAAGAGGTGGACGGCTGGACGGATCTCGCGCCCGAGGTCATGCAGCACCTGACCGGCGTCGCCCACTCGATCGGTCGCGCTCTCGACAAGGCCTACCAGCCCGAGAAGGTGGGACTCACGATCCTCGGTCTCGAGGTGCGCCACGTCCATCTCCACGTCTCCTGCATCTGGAAGCCGACGGATCTCGACTTCGGCAACGCCGACGCCAACGCCTCGCCGGAGTCGATCGCCGAGGCCGCGGAGACCGTGCGCGGGGCGCTGCGTGACCTCGGATTCGGCGACCGCGTCGTCGACGCCGCCGGCTGACCACGAGCGCGCGTCGGCTCCAGGCACGACCGGGTGAAGCCGAGGGGATGAGCATGAGGCAGGCGGCACGATTCTCTCTGAGCGGGTTTCTCGTGGTCGGGCTCGCGGCCGCGATCTCCGGGTCCTTCGCGGAGACCGCCGGCGCGCAGGTCCCTGGGATCGGCCAGGATCCCGGTGCCGCGCTCTTCAACTGGGACGTCGACGAAGTGCAGGGCTCGACGGTCCAGAAGCGGGACATCGCCAAGGCGTACGAGCAGGCCATCGAACACCTCGAGGAGGGCCGGTGCCGAGACGCCCTGAGCAAGTTCGACTACGTCCTCGATTTCGTCGACGACAATCCGACCGTGTACTACGCCGCGGCGACCGCCGCGCGCTGTGCAGGCTCCTTCCGGTCGGCGACCGGACTCTACGAGAGTACGATCGAGTTCGATCCCAAGAACTGGGACGCCTATCGCTATCTCGGCATCTCCCACCTCGCCCTCGGCGACCTCGAGGGCGCCACGGATGCGCTGGGAGAGCTCGATCTCGCGAAGGAAGACTGCGCCGGGACGTGCGCTCCCGAGCTCGAGTCTGCGTACGCTTCGTTGCGCGAGGTCGTGCAGAAGGCGCAGAAACTCCTGAGCACGAACTGATCAGTGGGCCGTGGCGCCGTCGGCGCGCTCCGGTGGTTGCGACAGGACGCGCCGCTAGACCCCGTAGTGATCGCGGATCGTCTTGAGCGAGAGGCGGTCCGAGAGGAAGCGCTTGCCCAGCCCGACGAGGAGCGCCTCGCGGCCGACCGGGTAGCGGAGCTTCGGCTTGCGGGCGGTGAGCGCCTGCTCGACGGCGTCGGCCACGACCTCGGGGCCGGGGCTCTTCGGGAAGGACTCGCGGATCGTCTTCTCCGACGTCGCCATGCGTTCCGCGTAGGGCGAGTCGGGCGCGACGTCGCCCCAGTCCATCACGTCGTTGAAGTTCGTGTTGATGTCGCCGGGCTCGATCAGCGAGACGTGGAGGTGGTAGGGCGCCACCTCGTTCGCGAGGGCGAACGCGACGCTCTCGATCGCGGCCTTGGTCGCGGAGTAGTGGGCCTGGAAGGGAATCGGGGCTCGCCCGGCGAGGGAGCCCACGAGGAGGATCCGGCCCGCGTCGCGCGCGCGCATCCGGGCGAGCACGGGCGTCAGGACCCGAAGCACACCGAAGAAGTTCGTCTCGAACTGCGCCCGCGCCCGCTCGAGGCTCGTCTCCTCGACCGAGCCGTAGATCCCGAAGCCGGCGTTGCAGACGAGGCCGTCGAGGCAGTCGACGCGGTCGTGGATCGCGGCGAGACCGGCCGCGACCGAGGCGTCGTCGCAGACGTCCATCGCGATCCACTCGATCCCGTTCGCGTCGGGACCTTCCTCGGGGCGGGGCTTCCGGCTCGTGCCGAACACGCGCCAGCCGCGCGCGGCCATCCGTTCGGCCATCGCGGCCCCGAGACCCGAGGACGCGCCGGTGACGAGGACGGACTTCTGCGGCTCCATCATGGGCTCCCTCTCACCCGTCCCGGCGCAGGTTCCGCTGCAGCAGGAGGGGCAGGATGATCGGCCAGGCGAAGATCAGCGGATGCCGCCTTTGTCGCTCGGTCAGCTCGATCTCGTGCCCGGCGTGCCGCTCGAGCTTCCAGAGCACGTAGGGTACCCAATCCCCGAACGTGAACGCGGTCTTGAAGAGGCGCGCGAGGCCGAGGGTCCGCGACGTGATCCGCATCAGCCGCCAGCGCAGGCGCATCGATCGGAGTCGCGCGGGCGCGACGGTGATCGAGAACGAGCGCGGGTGCTCCATCGCTTCGTCGACGAAGCGGGTGCGCGCGAGCACGTGGAAGGCGAGTCGACCGAGCTCGTCGTAGCGCACTTCGTCGGCGCGGTAGTTGCCGACGATCGTGTCGTCGGCCTCCGGGCGCCGCTCGCTGTCGTAGGTCGTCCGGAACGCCGTCTGCCAGAACGCGGAGAGGGAGAAGCGGAGCAGTCCCGACTGGTCCGGCAGGTGGCAGAAGAGGCGGGCCACGAAGGTCACGACCGACTGGGCGACGGCCTCCTCGAAGAAAGTGCGCGCCTCGTCGTCCCGGCAGACGAGGAGCCGCGCGGGCTGGGCGAAGCGTGCCCAGACGTAGGGGTGGCGGGCGCCGAGGCCGGTGCCGCGCTCGAAGGCGCGGCGATCGAGCACGCCGTACTTCGTGCGGAGGGTCTGGCCCTCGTGATTCCGCTCCAGGTAGTAGACGCTCGGCGGGGCGATCCGGTTGGCGGTGGCGTGGCCGAACTTCTCGTGGGCCGAGCCGTAGTCGTCGACGACGACCCAGTAGTCGAGCACGCCATCATCCGTCTCCTTCCGCAGGCACGAACCGTAGAAGAGGACGCCGGCGACGGCGTCGCCGTGGATCGCGGCGACTTCCTGCGCGAGCCACTCGACGGAGGGACGCACCGGGCTGGCCAGCTCCGCCGCGACCGACGCGCGGAGGGCGACGAAGGGATCGTCGGACTCGCTCACGCCCTTACGAAATGAACCACGCGTTCCGCGGACAGGGCGATGCTGCGGTCGGGATCGGGCTGCCAGAGCTCGCCGTCGACCGTGAAACCGCAGCTCATGCGGAGCTCGGCGCGATCGACGTTGCGGCTCGTGTAGCCGGTCTCCGGGTTGACCCACGCCGGCGGATTGCCGCGCAGGATGCCCGGGGCAGCCTTGCCGAAGGACTGGCAGGGCGCGGCGAGGGCGGTGAAGCGGACGCCGCCGGGTCCCTGGCCCCAGAACGGGCGCATTCGCGAGAAGAGGCGGGAGAGGGTCGACGCCATGACGAGGTGGAACTCGCCCTGATCGACCGCTTCGCCGTCGAGCAGGATCTGGACCTTGTCCGGGGTCAGGATGCCCGTGTGGTCGCCGGTGATCATGCGACCGATCAGGCCCGCGGTCACGAGGGTCGCGCCGGGCACGCCCTCGAGGGTATTGCGCTGGCCTTCCTTGTCGAAGAGGCGGTGGTTCAGCTCGATGGCGCGCTTGATGATCCCGGCGCCGAAGAACATCCCGTACTGGGCGGCGCGCTGGATGCCGTAGCCATAGGACACGCGGAGCACACGGCGGGGCTCGACGCGTTCGGCGATCCGGCCGTCCTCGGCACACTCGAGGAGGGCCTGCAGGCCGCGCAGCGGATCCTTGTCCGCGGCGAGGTCCATCGCGCTCATGTTCGTGCGGCCGGCGCGGAGCGGGGCCACGAGCGGGACGCGGTCGCCGAAGACACCGGCCCCGAGGATCTCGGTCAGGACGTACTGGAGCGTGCCGTCGCCGCCGTTCACGACGAGGAGATCGACCTCCTGCCGCGCGAGCTCCGCCAGCGCCTCGGGCATCACGCCGGCGTGTTCGGTCTCCACATGGAGCACGTCGGGATGGCTCCGGAGAAAGCCGAGCATCCGGCTGACCTGCTCCTGGCTCTTGCCCGCGCGCAGATTGTTGACGACACCGATTCGCAAGTTGAGTCCGACCTGTTTCGTGAGCGAAGGAGGAGATCCGGGCTCCGTTCCGGCTCCCGGATCGGAATTCCACGCGCCTTCTCGGTTCGGGGAACTCCGGGGGTACCGCTCTAGCGGCGCCCGACCGGGTTGAGGAATGTGATGGAAGCCACGCCGTTCGAACTGCCGGAGGCAGTGATCAGCGCTGTCTCTTCATCCGTCTCCCGTGTTGCGCGTGACGTTTCCGTGGCAGTCGCGCTCGTCGTTTCGTCGGGAAGGGGGAGGGACGGGGTTCCCGGCGCGGAGGAAAGGCTAACCCCGATCCGCGCGTCCGCCCACACCTCCTGGGGTCGCGATCTTCTTCGGATGAACCAGCGGAAGGGCTGAGGGATGACCTCGAGGGGATCGAAGCGCAGCCATTCCCGGGCGAGGGAAATCGACCCCGCGAACTGTGTGTCGGCGATCTCGAAGCCCGCGGGTGTGGGGTACTTGCCCCCTTCCTGCCCAGAGAGCTCGCTCCACGGCTTCTCCACGTTGATCGGAGACTCAATGATCCGTCCGACTCGATCGGCGGCGATGGACCAGGCTCCAGTCCAATCGCCGTCGCCGCGGAGCTGAATTGCATAGAACGATGTCTCGGAGTCAGCTCCGTAGACTTCGAGTCGCCGGGACAGGAGTCGCGCTTCCTCCCGCGGCGTCCAGGTGTGGACGAGCCACGCGCGTCCGCGCGTCTCGACGGGCGTGCTCATCCAGGGCGCGAGGATCGTGCCCTTCGTCGGCGCGCCCATCGCGAGGACCTCGACGTGATAGCGGGGCGGCAGCGCAGCGGCCGGCACGGCCGCGCTCGGAGCGGTCTCGTGGAAGTCGAAGAACATGCGGATCTCGATGTCGTCCTTCGTGATCCGCAGCTCGCCCTTGGGTCGGTGGAGATCGAGGTGACTGGCGGCGATGTCGAAGAAGAGCCGGTCGTCCGACAGCGTCCAGCGCGCGCGGCGGCGCCCGTTTTCGTAGCGGTAGGGCGCGCGGCCGGGCTCGACGAGGTGGCCGACGGCGACGGCGCTGTGCTCACCGGGGCCGACGTTCGTGACCAGGAAGCGCTGGGTGATGCGATGGCCGCTCTCGAGCTCGAGGAAGAGCGTCCAGGCCTCGCTCGCGTCGTCCTCGGAGAGCAGGCGCGCCGACGGGTCGAGCACCGGACGCGGCGAGGGCAGGGGAGCGGGAGCGCGTGGGACGTTGCTCGTCACGGGAGTTTCGCGCGGAACGGTCGTCGGTGGTTCGGCCTCGGGCTCCGGCTCTTCCGGGCCCGGGGCGCCGGCGAACGCGAGACCGGTGAGGAGCAGCGCCGAGGCGAATGCGAGCGCTCGGACCACACGCATCGAGACGAGCGGGCGCGCGCGGTGGCCATCCGAGGACCGGTCTTCTCGAGCGTGGGAATGCAATGGGGATCCTTCGAGCGCGAAGGGGGGCGCACGGACCGGGCTCCGGACGGAGGCGATCCGGGGCGATCGAGGCTATCACAGGGCTGCGAGGGCGTTGATGCGTGCTTCGTGAGGTCACGCGGGCCTCGGTTCGGCATCGTGTCCGTGGCCGACCCGGGCCCCGGCAGAGTAGGGCCCCGGCGACCCGATCCGGTTCCAGGAGTTTCGATTGAACGGCGAGATCCGTTTCGCGCACCTCTCGGACTGGCACGCCACGACCCTCGCGGGGGGCGGCCTCGACCGGTTTCGCGGCAAGCGCCTCTCGGGCTGGGCTTCATGGGCCCTCAATCGCCGGCGCTTCCACGACCCCGCGATCCTCGACGCCGCCATTCGTGACGTGCAGGCCCAGGGCGTCGAGCGGGTCCTCGTGACCGGGGATCTGACCCACATCTCGCTCGAGCAGGAGTTCGAGGTCGCCGCGGGACAGCTCGCCCGGCTGGGCTCTCCGGAAGAGGTCTTCCTGATTCCGGGCAACCACGACTGTTATGTCCGGACCGACCCCGCGCGGTCCTGGGATCATTGGGCAGCGTATCTCCGAGGTGCCGGGCCGGACGCGCTTCCGCCGGGGCTCGGCGCGCTCGCTTCTCCGGAGCCACCGAAGGGCCGCGCGCCCATCCACGCCGACTATCCGACGCTGCGGATCCATGGCCGCCTCGCGGTGATCGGTCTCTGCTCCTCGATTCCGACGCCGGTCTTCGTCGCCGGAGGACAGCTCGGACCGACGCAGCTCGATCGGCTGGAACGTCTGCTCGCCGCGCTCGGGGATGAGGGCTATTTCCGCGTGCTGCTCATCCATCACCCGATCGCGAAGGGGAGCGAGCCGGCGCGTCGGGCGCTCTGGGACGGCGAGGCGCTCTGTGCGGTGCTCGGGCGGACCGGCGCGGAGCTCGTCCTGCACGGCCACAAGCACCGCCGAAGGCTCCATCGCGTCCCCGGTCCCGACGGCCCCGTTCCGATCGTCGGCGTCCCGTCTTCGTCGGAGGTCGGGAGCAAGCCCGGCAAGCGCGCGCAGTACCACCTGTACACCGTCAGGGAACGCGATGGCGGGCGCCTTCGCCTCGACGCCGAGATCCGTGGCTACGACGCGGCGAGTGGCCGCTTCGAGGCCGTGGCGGAATCGCTTCTCGGCTGAGCCGTCGCCTCTGGGCGCTCGGCGGATTCGTCTCCGTCGCTTGCGGGCGCTCGGCGGATTCGTCTCCGTCGCCTAACGGGTCGCGAGGATCGAGCGGACGAGCTCGAGGTCCTCGATCTTGTCGACGTCGACCGCGGCTTCGGCGATCGGAAGGCGGACGGCGTGGACCCTGGCACCGATCACGCGGGAGGCGCGGTCCATCGCGCCGGCGAGGTCGAGTCGTCGCGTGACGAAGAGCGCGAGGTTCACGAGGCCGAACGCCCGGGCGAGCTTCCACGGCTGCTTGCGGTCGTGCTCGACGCGCTGCCAGAACTCCGCCGCCGCACGGCTCGCCGGCGTCCGGAAGTAGAAGAGATTCGCACCGGAATAGCGTTCGTCCCGGAACGGGAGATAGGTCCGCTTCGCCGCCGGAAAGCGCGCCCGGATCGTCGCGCTGGGCACGAGCCCCAGGCAGAGATCCGTCCCGTCTTCGCAGCCCGCGAAGAACGCGTCGAGCATCGCGTCGTCGAGCAGCGCGTGGTCCGCGGTGGTGACCAGCACCGGCCCGTGCTCGAGGCCCGCCGCGTCGAGGCTCTCGAGTACGCTGCGGCTCGGGGAGTCGGTGCTCCGCAGGAGGGCCACGCGACCGGAATCCACGAGCGGTGCCCAGCCGGGCAGGGCTTCGACGAGATCCGGCCGGTCGATGTTGACCAGGACGCGCTCGAGGGAGGAGCGGGTCAACAGGAACCGCACGACGCGGAGGAGCATCGGTTCCCCCTCGATCTCGAGGAGCGCGCGATGCGCCGCGCCCGCCGCCTCGGCGAGGGCGTCCTGCCCGCTTCGTCGGCCGGCGAGGACGACCGCCTGACGCGGGCCCACGACGCCGGGGTTGCCTCCCGGCGCGCCCAGGGCCCCCGCGGAGGCGCCTGCGGCCTCCGAAGACAAGGCTGCCTAGCCGAGGTTGCGGAGGGCGGAGTCGATGGCGCGGACCTCGGCGAGGAGGCGATCGAGCTCTTCGAAGCTGATCTGGCTCGGGCCGTCACAGGGGGCGGCTTCGAGGTCCGGGTGGGTCTCGACGAAGAGCGCGTCGATTCCGGCCGCGACGGCGGCGCGCGCGAGCGGGGCGACGAAGCGTCGATCGCCACCCGACGACCCGCCATTGGCACCCGGGTACTGGACCGCGTGGGTCGCGTCGAAGCAGACCGGGGCGAAGTCGCGCATGGCGACGAGGCCCTGCATGTCGGTGACCAGGTTGTTGTACCCGAAGCACGTGCCGCGATCGGTCACGAGGATGTCCTCGCAGCCGTAGTGCTTGAGCTTGTCGACCGCATGGCACATGTCGTGCGGTGCGATGAACTGGCCCTTCTTGAGATTGACGGCGATGCCGGCCGCGGCGCAGGCCGCGATCAGGTCGGTCTGACGCATCAGGAAGGCCGGCACCTGGATGATGTCGGCGACCTCGGCGGCGAGCTTCGGCTGTTCGGGCTCGTGCACGTCCGTGAGGATCGGGAGCCCCGTCTCCTTCTTCACGGACTTCAGGATGCGCAGACCCTCGTCGATGCCCGGGCCGCGGAAGGAGTCGTGGCGGGATCGGTTGGCCTTGTCGAAGGAGGCCTTGAAGACCAACGGGAAGTCGTGCTTCTCCGCGAGCTGCTGAATCGTGCGGGCGACTTCGATCGCGTCCGCCTCGTTCTCGAGCACGTTCAGGCCACAGATCAGGACGAGCGGTGCGCCGTCTCCGACCGGAATCTTGCCAATCCGCATTCGCGTTCTCTCCTGGACCGGTTGCGAGGATTGCGGCCTCGCTTCTGCCCCGTTCGTCTCATCGATCGTCGCACGTGGTCTCGTCGTGCGTGTCGTGGTCTCGAGCCGAGCGGCTCCGGCGATGCCGGAGTATCCCCCAATCGGGACGGCTGTGTATGAATCGAAATCGAACCCTCATCGCGACAAACTTCGCACGCCATGTAGCGTTTGGTGTTGGTCGAGCGAGTGTGCTCCCTGTCCGCCGAGTTCCTTCGCGTTCGAAGAAACGGGGGCGGCCCGGAATCAGACTCTCATGCGTCGGTAGTTCGAGTGGTGAGCCGATCGTCACCGCGGGTTTCCCGACGGAGAGTCGGGTCCGGCTCCAAGTGCGTCACACCCCCGAGACGTCCTTTCAGCGATCCGGCACCGCCTAAGTATGACCGGATCCCGCGCGGCGTCGAGGACCTGACACCGGACTGGAGGCCCGCAGGCCCACATGTGATCGGAATCGTTGGGGAAAACCTTCGTTTTTCGCGCGAGTGGACGGAGAGTCCGGTCCCGAAGGGCGCTCCGGCGCCTGTTGTAGACTCCGTCGCCCCCGCTGCCCGACCGGGCCCGGATGCCGCGACGCCGGCGACCGACCGGGATCCCCGTCCGAGAGTACGAAGATGGCCGCCTCGAATCCGACCGAGCCCGAGACCCCTCCGACCGACGTGCGCCCCGAGTTCGCCCCGGCCCGGGCGATCCGCGAGGCGATGGAGACGGTCGTGCTTCCCGTGCGGCCCGGCGCGGCGC
The DNA here is from genome assembly GCA_024742285.1 of bacterium. NCBI lineage: Bacteria > bacterium. Next base: position 11,398 of record JANSYR010000029.1, read on the forward strand.
CGAGCTCGTCGCCGCCCGTCGAGATCTATCTCGGGACCGAGCCGGCCCAGTACCGCGCCAATCGCGTCTTCGTCTGGTCGATCGAGAAGGTGCGTGATCCCGGTCGCGAGGTCCGAATCCACCTCATGTCGGAGCTGCCCGGCTTCGACCGCAAGGGCTGGACGACGGGCTTCACCAACTACCGCTTCGCGATTCCCGCGTTCCAGGAGGGGCGGGGACGCGCGATCTACAACGACGAGGACCAGATCTACCTGACGGATCCCGGCGTGCTCTTCGATCTCGATCTCGAAGGCGCCGCCCACCTGTCGATCTCGGACACCGAGTCCTCCGTCATGCTCGTCGACTGCGAGCGCATGGCGCCGGTCTGGAGCCTGGCGGAGGCCCAGCGCGGCTGGAAGCGATCGCTGCTGCGCAAGGCGTCCGCCGCGACCGGGCTGCGCGGGGCGCTCGATCCGGGCTGGAACGCCCGGGACGAGGAGTTCGAGCCGGGCCAGAGTCACCTCCTCCACTACACGACGCTGCACACGCAGCCCTGGCGCCCCTTTCCGGAGCGCTTCGTCTATCAGCGCGGGTCCTACACACAGCTGTGGCACGACCTCGAACGCGAAGCGATCGAGGCGGGCTTCGAACTCTTCCGTCGCCACGCTCCGAGCCGCGCATTCGAGGCCTGGCTCGAACGCCTGCGCGGGCTGCCCGTCAGCGACATGGGGAGCGGGATCGGCATCGCCGGCGAGTTGGCTCACGCCGTCGAGAGCCTCACGCGCCGGACGAAGTCGCGGAGCCTCGTCGAGGTCCAGCCCGATCTTCGCGGCGACGATGCCCAGAACCCCGGCCGGTTCGGGCTCGACACCGAGCGGCGCGTGGGTCTGCTCGAGTTCCTGGCCGGCGCCGACGAGGACGAACGCTTCGACGCCGTGCTCTGCGTGGACGGGCTCGAGGCGATCCCGGTCTGGGACATCCCCTGGGTCGTCGAGGCGCTCTTCCAGCGCGCCCGCCGCTTCGTCTACGTCGCCGTCCGAACGCCCGAGAGTGCCCCGCGAAGGCGATTCCTTCTGCCGCCGCAGGGCACGACGCACACCCTCGCCTGGTGGCAGAGCCACTTCGAGGCCGCCGCGAGGCGTCACCCCGACGTCGCCTGGGAGCTGATGGCCGCTCGCGGCAATGCCTTCGATGCCGACCGGATCGTGGTTCGGACCGGCGGGCCGCGCCCGGATCCGTCTCCGCCGCTCGTCTGGACGATCTCCGACGGGGCGCCGGGCAACGACGTCCAGGTCCAGGCGCTGGCGGAGGCCCTCGGAGTGCCCCATCGCGCGCTCCGTCCGCGGCTCGGCGCGCGATCCCGCTGGTGGCCCAACGGCTCCCGGGGTGCCCATCTCGACGGCCTCGAGGGCGATGCCGCGTCGGCCGGTCTCGAAGCCCCCTGGCCCGACCTGGCGATCGTGGCGGGGCGTCGCGCCGCGCCGATCGCGCGGTGGATCCGGGAGCGTGCGCGAGGCCGGACGAAGATCGTCGCTCTCGGACCGAAGGTCGCGACGCCGATCGAGGCCGTCGATCTCGCGATCACCCCGCGCGGCGCGAACCTCTTCCCCCACCCGAACCGGATCGAGGTCGAGCGCCCCTTCGTGTCGGAGGGGCCGACTTCGGAGGAGAGGGCGCGTTGGCAGGAGCGGATCGACGCGCTGCCGGGGCGCAAGCTGCTCGTCTCGATCGGCAGCGGCACGCGTCGGCTCGGTCTCGACCGGAGTTCGGCGACGGCGCTCGGACGGCTCGTCGCCGAGAGCGCGGTCGATCTCGGGGTGTCCGTCCTCGTCTCGGCGAGTCGGCACGCGGACGCGGAGATCTTCGAAGGCGTCCTGGCCGGTCTCGGTCGCCCCGCCTTCGTCCACCGCGAGACCCCGGACCAGCGCAGCGAGGAGCGGCCCTGGCGAACCCTCGTGGCCGCGGCCGACGTGCATGTCCTCGTCGGGCTCGGCGAGACCAGCCTGACCGAGCTCTGCGCCTCCGGCCGCCCGGTCTTCCTCGCCCCGCAGCTGCGCGGCGGGCGCACGCTCTGGGCGCGGCTGCGCGATGCGGTCATGCAGGCGGTCGTCGACCGGGCCCCGGCGCGACCGTCCAACGACCGGGGAACGACGCGACCCCAGGAAGGACTGGAGCTCCTGGCCGCGAAGGCGATCGATCGCGGCTGGCTTCGGCCGCGCCGAGACGCCGAAGCGCTGCGCGGTCGACTGGTGCGGGCCGGTCATGCCCGCCTGCTCCGCGCGCCGATTCGCGCGACGGACCTCGAGGGCTTCGCCGGGCCGCCCGAAGACGAGACCCGCGCGGCGCTCGCGCGCATCCGCGCGCTGCTGGGCCTCGCCGACGACACGACCGGATCGCCCGAGCGGGAGCGCGGCAGGGAACGCCTGCCGGAGCGGGACAGGAGCAGGGAACGATGAAACGAACGATCTTCACCGAGGAGCACGACCTCTTCCGCGCCGAGTTCCGGCGCTTCGTCGAGACGGAGTTCATGCCGCACGCGGAGGAGTGGCACGAGGCCGGGATCTCGCCGCGCTGGGCGTGGGAGAAGATGGGCGAGGCGGGGTTCCTCGGCGCCAACCAGCCCGAGGAGTACGGCGGCGCGGGCGGAGACTTCCTCTACGACGCGATCATCATGGAGGAGCTCGCGGACCTGCGGCTCCACTCGCTCCAGGCGTCTCTGCACACGAACATCTGCATGCCCTACCTCACGACCTTCGCGACCGAGGAGCAGAAGCAGAAGTGGCTCGTGCCCGCGATCGAAGGCAAGTGCCTGCTCGCGATCGCGATGACCGAGCCCTCGACCGGCTCCGACCTGGCGAGCGTCCAGACCAAGGCGATTCGCGACGGGGACCACTACGTCCTGAACGGCGCGAAGACCTTCATCTCTTGCGGACAGAACGCGGATCTCGTGATCGTCGTCTGCAAGACCGACCCGGACGTCTCGCCGCCCCACGACGGCATGAGCCTCCTGCTCGTCGAGGCCGGGACGCCCGGCTTCGAGAAGGGCCGGAACCTGAAGAAGCTCGGCCTCAAGGGGCAGGATACGAGCGAGCTCTCGTTCGTCGACTGCCGGGTGCCCGCGGAGAACCTGCTCGGGGGCGAGGGCCGCGGCTTCAAGATGCTGATGGAGAAGCTCCAGCAGGAGCGGCTCTGCATCGGCATCGCGTCGGTCGCCTCGGCCCGGCGATCGCTCCAGGACACCATCGACTACGTCAAGGAGCGGAAGGCCTTCGGCAAGCCCATCGGCACGTTCCAGAACACGCAGTTCAAGCTCGCCGAGATGCAGACCGAGGTCGAGATCGGTCAGGCCTTCGTCGACAAGCTCCTCGTCGCCCACGTGAACGGCGACGAGATCGTCTCCGAGGTCTCGATGTCGAAGTGGTGGGCGAGTGATCTCCAGAAGAAGGTCGCCGCCGAGTGTCTCCAGCTCTTCGGAGGCTACGGCTTCATGGACGAGTACCCGATCTCCCGCGACTACGCGGACGCCGCGGTCCAATCGATCTACGCCGGCAGCAATGAGATCATGAAGGTGATCATCGCCAAGCGGATGGGACTCGGCTGATCTCCGACGACGACATCCGCGACCTCGAGCGGCTCGGCCGGCTCGGCTGGCCGGCGCTCGAGGAGGGGCGGCCCGGAGGCTGGCGTGCGGGGGCGAGCGGTCGTCACACGCGCCGCGCGAACTCCGTCGCGCCCGAGCCCGGCGGCGTCGGCGCGCTCGAGGCGCGGATCGACGAGGTCGAGGCCTGGTACGGCGCGCGTGGGCTCGCGCCGGTCTTCAAGCTGACCGCGGCCGCGGATCCGCCGGAGCTGGACGCCGCGCTCGCCGCGCGAGGCTATTCGACCGACGGCGACTCGCTCGGGATGACCGTCGCGATCGAGGACGTGCTCGCTCGTTCGCCGGCATCCCCCTCGCCCGATACGGTCACGGAGCTGTTTGCCGGTCGACTCGACGATCGCTGGCTCGACGCCTCGTGCCGGCTCTCGGGGATCGCGGACGCACGCCGGGGAGACTACCGGGCGATCCTCGAGCGCTGTCTCGCGACCCAGAAGGCGGTGCTCTTCGGCAGGACCGAACGAGCGGGGGCGGTCGTGTCGATCGCGATGGGCTCGGTGGTCGAGGACGCGGTCTCGCTCGTGGCGGTCGCGACGGTCCCGTCGAGCCGGGGACAGCGTCTCGCGGAGTCCGTCCTCCGGACGATCCTCTTCGCCGCGCGAGAGCACGACGCAGAGTTCGCGCTCCTGAACGTCGAGGCGCCGAACCAACCGGCTCGGCGCCTCTACGAACGCATGGGTTTCGCGGAGCGCTACCGGTACTGGTACCGCGAGCGTTCCGCCGGCGCGGTCTCGCGCGGGACCCCTAGAAGCGGTAGCTCCCACCGACGCTGAACACGCCGACGCCGTCGACGTCGTCGTCGTCGAAGGCGAAGCCGCCGCCTTCGACGAACATGCCCAGGTGTTCGTCGAACCAGTAGTCGATCCCGAGGATGAAGCGTCCGATGAACGCGCTCTCCTCGTCGGACCCGTCGACGTCGATCTCGCCGCCGCCGATTCCGACGAAGGCATAGGGTTGGATCTCGTCGGGCAGACCCGAGTTCTCGATCACGGCGAAGGGATAGACCTTGGGGCCGAAGGTGAAGCCCCAGAACAGGCTGTCGCGCTCGAAGGGGCCGAGCTCGACGTTGTCCTCGCCGCCCAGGAGCTGGAAATGCGCCTCCGCGGCGATCCACGGCATCAGCCGGTAGCCGCCGGTCAGGCCAAAGCCTCCGCTGGCATCGCTGTCGACGCTGCCGTCGAAGTCGATCCGGCCGATCGACACCGCCGCCTGGATGTAGGGGCCCACGAACGAATAGGCGTCGTCCCGCTGGTCGCTCTGCCGAGTGCGCTGGGCGCTGTCCCAGCTCGAGTCCTGCTGAGCCGCGGCGGGCAGCGCGACGAGGAGGCCGGCGAGGGCGGCGGTGAGCGCGGCGCAGGCGATCCGCTGCTGGGACATCCGCTTCCGCTTCGGCTGGGGCTCGTTCGACATGGTCACCTTGGACTCCTCGGGTTCCTCGCCTTCGCAGGCGACGGGTGGACGGCCTGGCGGTCGTCTGCGCCAGGGACGGCGGGACGTTAGTGCCGGCTGCGTGCGGCGTCGACGAAACTCGTTGGCTCCGACCGCCGTGGCGTCGGGCGAAAGTCGGAGACACTCGCGATCCAGGTGATGTGGATCACTTGCGCCCGTCGCCGGATCGGCCCTACGTCGGGCGCTAGAAGCTCTTCGTGATCCGCTCGATCGCCTCTTCGACCTTCTCGCGAATGCCGAAGGCGGAGAGCCGGAAGTAGCCCTCGCCGCAGGCGCCGAAGCCCGAGCCGGGGGTGCCGACGACGTGGGCCTGCGAGAGCAGGGCGTCGAAGAACTGCCACGAGTCCTGGCCGTCCGGCGTCTTCAGCCAGACGTAGGGGGCGTTCACGCCACCGAAGGTGGTGAAGCCCGCCTTCGAGAGCCCCTCCTTGATCAGGGTCGCGTTCGCCATGTAGTAGTCGATGTTCGCCTGGACTTCCTTGGCGCCCTCGGCGGAGTAGATCGCCTCCGCGCCGCGCTGGACCGGGTAGGAGATGCCGTTGAACTTGGTGTTCGTGCGGCGGCCCCAGAGCGTCGATACGGGGACCTGGTCGCCGTTCGCGTCCCGGCCCTTCAGCTCCTCGGGGATCACGATGTAGGCGCAGCGGATGCCGGTGAAGCCTGCGGTCTTCGAGAAGCTCCGGAACTCGATCGCGCACTCCCGCGCGCCGTCGATCTCGTAGATCGAGTGGGGCAGGTGATCCTCGGTGATGAAGCGCTCGTAGGCGGCATCGAAGAGGAGGATCGCCTCGTTCGCCCGCGCCCATTCGACCCACTTCGCGAGCTCTTCCTTCGGCGCGACGGTGCCCGTCGGGTTGTTCGGCGAGCAGAGGTAGACGAGGTCGACGGGGGCGTCCGGGAGCGCCGGCATGAAGCCGGACTCTTCGGTGCAGGGCAGGTAGGTGATGCCCGCGTAGCGGCCCCCCTCGTCCGGCGCGCCGGTTCGGCCCGCCATCACGTTCGTGTCGACGTAGACCGGGTAGACCGGGTCCGAGACTGCGAGGGAGCAGTCGTCCGCGAAGATCTCCTGGATGTTCGCGGAGTCGCACTTGGAGCCGTCGGAGGCGTAGATCTCGCTCGGGTCGATCTTCACGCCCCGCGCGCCAAAGTCGTTCTCCGCGATCGCCTCGCGCAGGAAGTCGTAGCCCTCGCTCGGGCCGTAGCCTCGGAAGCCGTCGGCGGTCGCCATCTCGTCGATCGCATCGTGCATCGCCTGGCGGACCGCGTCTCCGAGCGGAAGGACGACGTCGCCGATCCCGAGCTTGATCACGTCGGCGTCGGGGTTCGCGGACGTGAAGACGTCCATCCGGCGGGAGATTTCGGGAAAGAGGTAGCCGGCGGCCAGCTTCAGGTAGTTGTCGTTGACTCGTGCCATGGGATCGGTTCCGGGGTGGGGCTTGCGCCGAGGTGGAGGGCACAGCGCAGCGTGACCGCGCGCTGAAACAGGGCGAGAGCCTATCCGAATCATGCCCTGCTGCGAACGCCTGGAGCACCGAATCTTCGCGACCTTCTCCCTGCGGCCTGCTCGACGTACTCAAGTACGTCTGCGCGGGCCTCCGGTCCGAGGGTCGCGAATCTTCGGCACTCCCGACGTTCTCGCGACGGGCACGACCGGAACCGGGACTCGGGGGTGTGGCGATGTCGACGGGGAGGCCGCTGGGGGATCAGCCGATCGAGAGGGCGATCTGGCCGGTCTCGACGAGGCCGCCGACGAGGTCGTCGAGCTCCTGCTCGTCCTCGGTCCAGGCCGAGGCGGCGGCGATCAGTGAGCCCAGCTCGCACTCGACGACGGGCGTGTCGTGGAGCTCGGACTCGAGCCAGGTGGCGGTGTCGTTCGCGAAGTCTTCCATCGGATCCCCCAGATGGGGATTCCCAAGAGCAGGATGTGTGCCAGTCGCTCGACGCGCGTGCGACTGATTGAAATGCGCAGTAATTCCGGCGGGTTGTGTGAGCAGGGGAGGCGTGCCCCGCCGCCGCGGGCGGCGGGGCGGCCGACGGGCCGTCGGAATTCCGTCAGGTCCCGAACCGGTTCGCACGATTCCGAACGGCAGGCGGAGCGAAGGGGCGCAGCCCGGGCGCCGGCCCCGGCGGACGAACGCTAGAGTCCGACCGCCCGATCGGGACGAGGTGGAGCCGGGACGAGGTGGAGCCGGGACGAGGTGGAGCAGCGATGACGGCGCAGGAAACGGATTCGGCAGGCAAGCACGGGACGCTGGCCCTCTACGGCTATCCGCAATGCCCCTACTGTGCGCGCGTGCTCCAGGCGATCGAGGAGCTCGACCTCGATGTCCCGCTTCGCAACACGATGCAGGAGCCGGGCTACCGCGCCGCCGTCGTCGAGGCGACCGGTCGCGGAACAGTTCCGGTCCTTCGGATCGACGGCGAGGACGGCGAGGTCGAATGGCTGCCGGAGTCGGCGGACATCATCCGCTACCTCGTCGACAACTACGCCTGAGCCCGAGCCGCGCCACCCCTGAGCCCGAGCCTGGCGGCCTCCGCCCGATCCCGCTTCAGTCGAGCGCGACCGGCTAGGCGCCCAGAGCGGCGAGACCGTCGGCGATGGCGTCGAGGTGGTCCGCGTCCGGCGCCACCACGCGGAGCCGGGCGGTCGAGGGCTGATCCTTCCGCTCGGCGAGGTCGAGCTCGTCGACGCGGAAGCTGCCGCAGCCTTCGGTGACGACGTCGAGGGCGCGGCGGAGCAGGCCGGCGTCGAGCAGGTCGCCGCGGAGCGAGACGTCCGTCGTCCGGATCGGCGTCGGCGGGACCGCATCGGGCTGCGAGAACGGAGCCTGGTCGAGCAGGAGCGAGAGACATTTCACGCCGCCCCCCGCGCGCAGGAATTCATCGACCGGATGGCATCGCGCCTCGAAGCCCCAGGCCGCGAGCGCGTCGCGAAGCCCGGAGCTGGCGGCGTTCATGAAGAGACGATCCTCGATGCGGAGCGCGTTGCACGCGAAGCCCATGGCGTCGGCGTCGTCGACCTCGATCCGGTGCGACCCCGGAATGCGTCGAGCGATCTCGCCGCGCGAACGCGCGTCGAAGGCCGGCGGGTAGTACATGACGCGACCGCCGGGCAAGGGCGTGAAGCACGTGTCGAGGTGATAGAAGCGCGGGTCGACGAGCCGCAGACTCGCGACCTCGACTCCGAAGGTCTCGGCGAGGCCGACGTGGGTCTCGAGCGCGGTCCGCACGCCGTAGCCCGCCCAGAGAAGGGCGACGCCCGGCTGGAAGAGCGCATCCCCCTCGCCCTCGAAGGGGTCGCGGTCCGGCAGCGGTTCGACGGCGTAGCCGCTGCCGGTCAGCCACGCGGTGAAGGGGGCTTCCTCGGCGCGGCGCTCGGCGTTTCGGAAGCGCGCCGGGACCGCCCGGTCGCCCAGCACGAGGCCCGCGTTCGCCGTGAAGCACATGTCCGGGCTTCCCGGATCCGCGGTGACGCTCTCGACCGACGCGAAGCGGACCACATCGTCGAAGAGCGCGCTCCACTGCGCATGGGCGCGGGCGGGATCGACCCGCCCGGACTGCCCCTCCATCCAGGGATTGATCACGTATTCGACGCCGAAATGGTCGGGCGGGCAGGTGAGGATACGCATGGCTCCCTTCCAATCGACGACGCGCCGAACCTGCTTGAGGGGGAGGCCCGCGCCTATGAAGAGTACACTGCGCGCATGGCGAGTGGAGGCAGCGCGTCGGCAGGCGACATGCGCGTCATGCGATATCACGGCGACGGGAAGGGGCTCCGCGAGGAACGCGTGCCGATTCCCGAGCCCGGGACCGGCGAGGTCCGGGTGCGGGTGCGCGCGTGTGGTGTGTGTCGAACCGACCTTCACGTGATCGACGACGAGCTTCCGGATCCGGTCCTCCCGATCGTGCCCGGCCACGAGATCGTGGGCGAGGTCGATGCGCTGGGTCCCGATCTGCTCGAAGCCTCGCCGCTGGCGATCGGTCAGCGAATCGGGATCCCCTGGCTCGGCTGGACCTGCGGCGGCTGCGGCGACTGCGCTGCCGGCCGCGAAAACCTCTGCGCTTCGGCACGTTTCACCGGCTACCAGCGCGACGGGGGCTACGCGGAATACACGATCGCCGACGCGCGCTACTGCTTTCCGCTTCCCGACGCCTACGACGACGTCGGCGCGGCGCCGCTGCTCTGCGCCGGGCTGATTGGACACCGTGCCTATCGGATGGCGGGAGAGGCGCGACAGCTCGGGATCTACGGATTCGGAGCGGCCGCCCACCTGATCGCGCAGGTCGCGATCCACGAGGGCCGCTCCGTCCACGCCTTCACGCGGCCCGGGGACGTCGAGGCCCAGGCGTTCGCGCGACAGATCGGGGCGGAGTGGGTCGGGGGCTCCGACGCGTCGCCTCCGGTCCCGCTCGACGCGGCCATCCTCTTCGCGCCGGTGGGCTCGCTCGTGCCGACCGCCCTCGCCGCGGTCCGTCCCGGCGGCGTCGTGGTCTGTGCCGGCATCCACATGTCCGATCTGCCGAGCTTCCCGTACCGCTTGCTCTGGGAGGAGCGGGTCCTTCGCTCCGTCGCGAACCTGACCCGCGAAGACGCGGTCGACTTCCTCGCCGTCGCGCCCCGGGTGCCCGTTCGCGCGGAGACGCGATGTTATTCGCTCGGCGAGGCGAACGAGGCGCTCGAGGACTTGCGGACCGGGCGGCTCACCGGGGCCGCGGTCCTGATCCCCTGAGACGTGGACCGATGATTGCGCCTCTCTCGATCGCAACCGGATAGAAGACGCCTCCTCCCGTCCCATCTCTCTAGATCGTGAACCTCGCCCGATGCTCTCGGCAGTTCTCGATCGCCCGCGTCCGGATCCGGCCGAAGTAACACTCCGCCAGCCAGCCTCGCAGCGACGGGATACGCCCCGCGAACAGCCGCTCACGAAGCACGTCCTTCACCTCAAGCGCCCGCCTCGTGATCCCCAACGCCTGCGCCGGTGTCCCCTTCCTCCGGTTCTCCGACCGATCCTTCAGGTAGTTTCGCCACACCGCCCAGATCGCCATCCGGTACAGCGCCGACTGCCGCCGCTTCGAGAACGCGATCGTCTCCCGCTTGTGGTTCGCACTGCAGTG
>JANSYR010000030.1 GCA_024742285.1 bacterium
CAGGAGGTGGAACACGTCCTCGAGGAGATCTCCGCGTCTCAGCCAGTAGGACGGAGAGAAGGTCTGTGAACTGAAGTAGCGGCCGCAGTGGGTACAGCGGTACCGCTGAATCCTGCGCGGCCGGGCCTCGCGTTCGTAGAAGCCCTTCTTCTGAAAGCGCCAACCGGTTGGATCTGCATGGAAATCGCAGTCGGGGTTGGGGCAGTGGGGTGGGCGACGCAGGAAGGGCGGAGTCGGCATGCAGGCCGACATCGCACGATGCGTGCCGGGTGCATTCTACGCTCCACCTCTGATCTCGTGCTCGATCCGAACGCTCAGAAAATCTCGTGCTCCTCGGTCAGGAACACGTGGCAGCTCGGCAGATCGAGGAACTTCGCTTCGTCCTCGAGCAGCGCCTTCGCGCCGGCAATCGCCGCCTCGCCTCCGTCGCCCGCCATCGATTCGAGGTCGTCGAACCAGACCTCGGTGATCCCGTCGAAGGGCGGCAGCGCGCCGCGGGACTGCTGGACCGGCGCGCTCAGCTCGTCGGGGAGCGAGTGACTCTGGACGTAGCGCTTCATGGACGGAAGCGCGGATTCCTTGATCTTCCGGACGAGCGGACCGTGGACGTCCTTCCAACGGACGAGGAACTCCTCGCGGCTGAGCTCCGGCTTGCGACGGCAACAGAAGACGAGCTTGATCATGGAAGCGCTCCCTCGAATCGGATGGGTTCAGGCGTGGATCACCGCGCCGCCATCGACGTGCACGGTCTGCCCGCTCATGAAGGACGAGTCGGGCCCGGCCAGGAAGACGGCGGCGCGTCCGATGTCGGCTTCGCAGTCTCCTCGGCGTCCGAGGGCGACGCCCCGAAGCGACTCTTCCGCGGCCTCGGGATTCTCCTCGCGGAAGCGGATCGTGGCCTCGGTGTCGGCGGTCGGGCAGAGGACGTTCACGTGGATCCCGTCGGCGCCCCACTCCCTCGCGGCGATCCCGCTCATCGCCCGGAGCGCCTCCTTCGACGCGGCATAGATCATGAAGCCGGGCACGCGTTCGGTCCCGGCCATCGAGCAGAGGTTGATGACCCGACCGTCTCCGCTCGCCTTGAGATGGGGATGACATCGCTGCATGAACCAGAACGCGCCCCAGACCTCGACCCCGAGCTGGAGCTCGACCTGATCGTCCGTGTGCTCGAGGAAGGTCCGGAAAGCCGTGTCGGGGCGTGCCCCGGTCGCGCAGTTCACCAGGATGTCGATCCCGCCGAACTCGCGAACCGCGCGGTCGACCGTCTCCTCGACGTCGGACTTCTTCGTCACGTCGCACTCGATCCAGAGCGCCGAGCGCCCGAGCGCGCGGATCTCCTTCTCGGTGGCGGGGCCCGTCTCGGGGTTCACCTCGGCCATCACGACCGTGGCGCCCTCCTTCGCGAAGGCGAGTGAGATCCCCCGGCCCACACCCCGGGCGCCGCCGGTCACGATCGCCACCTTCCCGTCGAGTACGCCCATCTTCCTGCTCCTCTCGCGAAGCGCCTCAGCCGAGCTTCGCGATCACCTGATCGCGGAAGCGCGCGAGCTCGTCGGGCAGCGCCCCGTCGAGCTCGCCCTTCGGCGGCAGGACGACGACGCGCTCCGCCCCGAGCTCCTGGCAGAACTCCGCCGTCTCGAGGGCGGTCTTCGCGTCGCTCGTGCTCGTGAGGGTGAGGCGAACCGCGTCCCGCGGTCGCCCGGCCGCCTCTGCGGCCTCCATCACGATCGGCCAGAGCCGCTCGAGCTCTTCCTTGTTCGGGCCACGGGTCGACCAGTGCGGGTAGAACTCGTCGCCGTAGGTGCCTGCGCGGCGCGCCGCCGCCTCGCTGTGTCCACCGATCATGATCGGGACGCCGCCGGGCTGCGCCGGGCTCGGATTGCTGATGACGGCCTGGAAGTCGAAGTAGTCCCCCTTGTAGGACGACACGTCGTTGTTCCAGAGTACGCGCAGGATTTCGAGCCACTCGTTCGTACGCTTGCCGCGATCGCCGAAATTCTGCCCGAGGGCCTCGACCTCCTCCTCGACCCAGCCGACGCCGACGCCGAGGGTCACGCGACCCTTCGAATACTGGTCGAGGGTCGCGACTTCCTTGGCGAGGATGATCGGGTGACGCTGGGGCAGGATCAGCATCGACGTCCCGATCCGCAGATGCTCGGTCGCCGACGCGATCAGCATCATCAGGATCAGCGGATCCGGCATGTTCGAATCCGCGGGGAGCGGCGTCCGGCCGGTCGTCTTGTAGGGGTAGCGGGAGTCGTACTCCGCGTGCATCACGGCGTGGTCGATCGTCCAGATCGACTCGAAGCCCATCTCTTCGACCAGCTGCGCATAGCGCTCGACGAAGTCGGGGTCCCCGATCGGCCCCATCTGCGGCGGCGGAATACGAATCCCGAACTTCATGCCTGTCCTCTCACGGTCGTGGGCGAAGGCTGGGATCAGAATCCCGCGAGCCGCTCCGACGTATCTTCGATCTCCGGGAACTCCGTCGCGAGCTCCGCTTCGAGCGCGCCCTCGAGGTCGCGGCCTTCCTGCGCCAGATCGTAGAGCTTCTTCATCGCGGCGACGGCGGCGCGGGAGTTGGCCGCGATCCTGGCCGCCCGCTCCGCGACCAATGCATCGAGCGCTTCCTCGTTCTCGACCGCCGCATTCGCGACGCCGAGCTCGACGGCCTCGGCGCCCAGGAAGGTCCGCGCGGTATACGAGAGCTCCTTCGCGCGACGCACGCCGACCGCCTGGGCGAGGGTCTGGCTCATACCCCAGGTCGGGCGGAGACCGAACCGGGCATGCGTATCGCCGAACTTCGTGTCCCGCGTCGTGAACACGAAGTCGCAGTGGAGCGCGATCTCGAGCGCGCCGGTGAAGCAGGCGCCGTGGACCTTCGCGATCACGGGCAGCTCGGAGCGGCGGATCGCCCGATACGCGCCACGGGCCGGCTGGTCGAACACGTCACCGATCTTCCCGCCCTTCGGATCGATCCCCTGCAGCACCTTCAAGTCGACCCCCGCGGAGAAGGCACGGCCAGCGCCCTCCAGAACGATCACGGACACGTCGTCTCGACCGCCCGCCGCGATGACCAGCGCCTCGATCCCCGCGAGCATCTCCGGTCGGAACGCGTTGAGCGCGTCCGGCCGGTTCAGCCGGATCGTGAGCACGCGATCGGCGTGCTCGACTTCGAGCATGTCGGTGTCGACTGCGAGGGGAAGAGCCATTCCGCTTCGGTAGCAGAATGCGCTGGGAGCGTCATTCGCCGGTCGGGGGCGCTTCGACCTTCGGAGCCCGTCGCGCGGCCTGCTCCTCGACGAATTCGTCCGCGGCACGCCGTCGCGAAGCGAGTCGATTCGCGTGCACCCGCTCCCGGGCCGCCGTCGCCTTCTTGCCGAGGGCATCGACGGCCGCCTCCGCGGTCGTCGCGGGCAGCTGGATCGGCCCGACCTCGACGCCCGCTTCCAGCCCGGGCATGCTCTTGCGCATCCCCGGCGTGTTCGTCGGTCCCGGTACGAACGCGAGCACGTCGACGTGCTTCGGTTGCAGCTCGTACCAGAGGCTCTCGCCCAGAACGAGGTTGAAGGCCTTGGTCGCGGCGTAGTTCGCGTAGCCGGGCGAGCCCTGGAGCGCCGTTCCGGAGGCGATCAGGATCACGCCACCGCGACCCCGCTCGGCCATCTCGCGACCGAAGTGATGGGTGAGCGTCGTCGCCGCCTGGCAGTTCACGTCGACGGCGCGTTGGAGCTCCTCGAGGTCCGCTTCGAGGAAGGGCCCCTCGAGGCCGATCGCCGCGTTGCAGATCACGAGCCCCACCTCGAGCCCGACCCGCGTGACGATCGCCTCGACGCCGCCCAGGAAATCGCGCCGCGCGAGGTCCGTCGGCACCGCCCAGGTCGAAACCTCGTAGGTCTCGGCGACCTCGCGTGCCGCGACGTCGAGCGCTTCCTCCTGGACATCGATCATCAGGACATCGAGCCCTCGCGCCGCGACCGAGTCCGCGAACGCGCGACCGATTCCCTGCGCCGCGCCAGTGACCAGGGCCACGGGTCCGTATCGCTCTCGGAAGTCCCGGGCCTTCTTCGCGCCGACCTTGATTCGTTCGTCGCTCATCCGTCGCCCCTCCCTGCCGCGCGTTCCTGGGCGAGGCGTTCCGCACGTTCGATGATCTCGGTGGCGGATCGTTCGAGCACGACCCCGCCGTCGACCGGCAGGATCCGCGCCGTCACGTAGTCCGCCGCCGGGCTGCACAGATAGAGCGCGGCCAGTCCGATGTCGCGGGGCTCGCCGAGCCGCGCCCGCGGCGTCCAGGCCTCGAGCGCCTCGCCGATCCCGGGATTCCTCGCGAGCAGGTTCTCGCGCATGTTCTCGGTCGTGACGGCCCCGACCCGGATCGCGTTCACGCGGATCTCGGGCGCGAACTCCATCGCCATCATCCGCGTCATCTGCTCGAGCGCTGCCTTCGCGCCGCCGTAGGGGATCGAGCCGATGTTCGCCGCCCGCGAGAAGCCGGAGGAGACGTTCACGACCGCGCCGTCGCCCCGCGCCCGCATGTGCGGGGCGACCGCGCGCGTCAGGTAGAAGGGGGCACGGAAGTTGAGCCCGATCGCGGCCTCGAAGTGCTCGTCCTGGCCGTACTTCGTCGGAACGTGCCCGCCGCCGCCCGCGTTGTTCACCAGCAGGTCGATTCCGCCGAAGCGCTCGATCGTGGCCTCGACGACCCGATCCGCGGCGGCCGAGTCGGTCAGGTCGCAGGCGACCGCGAGTCCAACGCCTCCCGCGGACTCGATCGCCGCGACGGTGGCCTCGATCTGCTCCGCCGTTCGGGCGACGCAGACGACCTTCGCGCCGACCTCCGCGAAGATCCGTGCCGTCTCGGCGCCGATCCCACGGCCGGAGCCGGTCACGATCGCGACGCGGTCGTCGAGACGGAAGGCGTCGAGCACGCTGCCAGTCGGTCCGCTCATCCCGTCTCCCGATCCGCGCTCGTCAGGCCGAGGCGCTCTCCCCGCCTTCCGGCGGCTCGCCCTCGTCCCACCCGAAGCGTTCGAAGAGATCGCCCAGACGGTTCTGGATCGCATCGGCCTCGAGGCCGAACTCTTCCAGGCTGTACTCGTGGTTGGTCGTGTGCTTCCGCTCGCGCTTGCCCTGCTTGGCGAGCTCGGCGCGGAAGTCCTCGGTCATCTCGAGACCGAGGTCGTCGTAGACCTTCTCGATCGTCGCCGCCGGATCGGACGTGAGATCGCGATAGTCCACGATCGCGCCCGAGATCTCGGGATGGGCTTCGAGGGTCTCGATCGGATGGCGGTAGTCGTGGAAGGACTGCTCCGTGAGGATGCCCAGCGTCTTCCGCTGCTTCTCCTCGTCCCAGCCGAGAGCCTTCCAGCCGCCGCGCATCAACTTGAGCAGGCTCGGGATCGTCTCGTGGGGATTGCGCACGTTCACGATGATCCGGCAGTCGGGAAAAGCCTCGATCAGGGAGGCGACGCGACCGGAGTACATCGGGTTCTTCGACAGGTGGATCTTGTCGGTCCCGTTCAGCAGCAGCTGGCGCTTCACGATCTCCCGGTAGAAGTCGTTGTAGCGGCGCCGCTTCTCGGGGGACCACCGGTTCATCCAGTAGAAATCGAGATCCCCCATGTAGGGCATCTTCGTAATCCAGAACCCGGCAGCCAAGGACCAGTAGAGGGAGATGTCGTCCTCTTCGAACATCGTGAGGCCCATCGCGTGCGCCCCACTCATCCGCCCGTACCGCCACTCCTCCCAGGCCGCGACCTGCCCGGCGAGGAGCCCGCGCCACTTCGTCCGGTCGATCTCCGCGACCCAGCGGATGAACTTCTTCTGGATCAGAGAAGGGAAGTACATCTCGTAGAGCATGAGGGAGCTGAAGCGGCCGGAATCCTGGCTCAGCAGCCGGTGGGTCAGCGTCGTTCCGCTCCGCGCGTGCCCGACCATGAAGATCGGCGAATCGACCTCGAGCTTCCGGAGCTCGGGGAAGAAGAGCCAGTCGAGGGCGAAGCAGATCGCGTGGAAGGTCGAGATGATCGGCGTCCCGACGAGCAGGACCGCGAGGTACCAGCGCCGCGCCTTCGGAACCTTCTCGTTCCAGGCGAGCCGGATCATCTTGAAATAGTTGGCGAAATCGAAGAGAAAGAACATCGGGGGCTCCGCTTCCTCGTTGGTACTCGATCCCCTTGGGCGTGGCAATCGAGGCGCCCCGCCACGGGACGTCGAACTCGCCGTCCGATCACGGACGGCCCGTGCAGGCGTTCGGCTCAGTAGAATCCGTGCTCGCCGCGGCTGGAGTTGCGCCCCTCCCGCCTCGAGCAAGGAGCGAGCGATGCAGGATCTGAAGGGAAAGGTCGCCGTCGTGACCGGCGGCGCGAGTGGAATCGGACGCGCGATGGCGGATCGCTTCGCGCAGGCGGGGATGAAGATCGTCCTCGCGGACATCGAGTCCGGCCCGCTCGAAGCCGCCGCGAAGGAGATCCGCGAGGGCGGCGCCGAGGTCGTCTCCGCGCGCACGGACGTGACGGACCTCACCGCGGTCGAAGCGCTCCTCGCCACCACCCTCGACGCGTTCGGTGCGGCCCACGTCGTCTGCAACAACGCGGGCGTCGCGACCGCCGGTCCGGTCTGGGAGGCCTCGATCGCGGACTGGGAGTTCACCCTCGGTGCGAACCTCTGGGGCGTCATCTACGGCGTGAAGACCTTCGCTCCGGACCTGCTCGAGCAGAACGAAGGCCACTTCGTGAACACCGCCTCGATGGCGGGCCTCGTCTCCGGCCCCGGCATGGGTGCGTACAACGTCTCGAAGTACGGCGTCGTCGCGCTGACCGAGACGCTCTTCGCCGATCTGCAGAACGTGGGCTCCGACGTCGGTGCGTCCGTCCTCTGTCCGGCCTTCGTGCAGTCGCGCATCTGGGACTCGGGTCGCAACCGGCCGGAATCGCTTCGGGACGAAGGCCGGGAGACGCTCGAGCAGTCGGAACGCGGACAGGCGCTCCGGGCGGTGATCGAGAACGCCATGCCCGCCGACCGCGTCGCCAACGCCGTCCACGATGCCATCGTCGCGAAACGGCTCTACATCCTGACCCACGAGTCCACCCGCGAGCCCCTCGAGCGGCGGATGCGGAACCTCCTCGACGGAACGAATCCGACCCAGGCCTTCGGAGATCCCGCGAATCTCCAGCGCTAGCCGGAGAAGACAGAAGGTCGCCCGTCCCGACCCGGTCGCGACCTCGCCGACGGCGTGGCCTTCCCGGAAGGTCCGCGCTGGCACGAAGGCGCCTTCTATTTCTCGGAGATGCGCGCCCACGAGGTGGACGTTCCGCACGCCGGAAAACCCTGAGACGCGTCTCAGCGGGTCCAGAGGCACCTGGGAGGGCCCTTGCTCGGAACTTATTCGATCGTATAATACGATCCATGACGACGCCGGCCCACGACTGCGACTACGACGTGTCGATCGTCGGCTTCGGCCCGGTCGCCGCGACGACGGCGCTCCTGCTCGCGCGCCGCGGTTTCCGTGTGTCGATCCACGAGCGTTCCGCGGTCGCCCTCGAGCTGCCCCGCGCCGTCGGACTCGACGGCGAATCGATCCGCCTCTTCCAGTCGATCGGACTCGGTCACGAAGTCGAAGCGCTCGTCCAGCCCTACCGCGAGGGCGACTCGCTCTGGTTCACCGACTCGAAGCGCAACAAGCTCTTCGGAATCGACACCGCGTCCCACGACGGCCACAACGGCAGGCGCGACCTCGCCTTCTTCGACCAGCCCGAGCTCGAAGCCTTCCTGCGCGCAGCCGTCGCGGGCGAGGATCGGATCGACGTCTTCCTCGGCGAGGAAGCGACGGCGGTCCGGGACGAGGGCGACCGTGTCGAGCTCGAACTGCGCGAGGTCGATGGGGGCTCGACGCGAATGGTGACGGCGCCCTACCTGGTCGGCTGCGACGGCGCCTCGAGCTTCGTGCGCCGCACCCTCGGCATCCCCTGGACGAGCCTCGGCTACGACCAGGACTGGCTCGTGATCGACATCCTCGTCGACGACACGGACCTGCTGCCGCTCCCGACCATGCAGGTCTGCGATCCCGATCGGCTCACGACCTACGTCTGCGTCAAGGACCCGAACCGGCGTTGGGAGTTCCAGCTGAAGCCGGGCGAGACCCGCGAAGAGATGGCACGACCCGAAGCGATCGACGCGCTGCTGGAGAGCTGGCTTCCGAAGGACCGCTACACCCTCCGCCGCGCGGTCGTCTACCAGTTCCACGCCGCGACCGCCGAGCGCTGGCGTCAAGGCCGGGTCCTGATCGCCGGCGACGCGGCCCATCAGACACCGCCCTTCCTGGGCCAGGGCCTGAACAGCGGTCTCCGCGACGCGTTCAATCTCTCGTGGAAGCTGGCGCTGGTCCTCGAGGGCCGCTGCGGCGACGACCTGCTCGACAGCTACTTCGAAGAACGGGACGCCCACGCGCGCACGCTCGTCGACGGCGCCTGCGACATCGGCAAGCTGATGGAGACCCTCGCCGCCCGCGAGGCCGGACGGCCCGAGCCCCATCCGGGCTGGGTGCCGAGCCTGCAGGTCGACGAGTCGGGCGTCTCGCTCCCGATCGAGGGCGGCGCCCTCAACGAGCCCCAGCGCGCCGAGGGCGTACCGATCGGGCACACCCTCCGCCAGCCGCAGGTCCGCCCGCGCGGAACCGACGCAGCCGCGCAGCGACTCGACGGGTTGCTCGGCGACGACTTCGCTCTCGTCGGCCGAACCGAAGCCGACCTCGCGCTCGACGCCGAAGCCGCCGCGCTCGCGGAGACGGTCGGACTTCGTCCCGTGGCCCTCGACGCCTTCGAGGTCGTCGAAGGCGCCCTCGACTACGTCTTCGACCGCTCGCCCGCCGTCCTCGTCCGCCCCGACCGCTACGTGTTCGGCGTCGTCGATGAAGCGACCGATGCGAGCGCGCTCGTGCGGCGCCTCGCCGAGAAGCTCTCGCTCGCGAGCTGAACCGTCCGCTAGAGCCCGAGCACCTTCAGCGTCGTGTCACGGGTCTTGCGCGCCATAGAGGCAGGCCCTTCCTGCATCAGCCCGACGTTGAAGACCTCGGGCGCCCAGATCGGATCCGCCCCGATCTCGTCGAGGAGCGAGAGGACGTTCGGCCAGTCGACCTCGCCGTCGCCGGGAAGCAGCCGGTGGGTCATCGACTCCATCATCTGGTCTTCGCCCGTCCCCTGCGCCGTCGTGTCATCGAGCTGGACGCAGTGGATGCGATCGCCGGGGATCTGGCGGAGCGTGTCCTCGTCCGGGCCACCGGGCTGGCGGAGCCAGTGCCAGGTGTCGAAGACGAGGCCGATGTTGTCGCCGCCGGCTTCCTGGACGAGCTCCCAGGCCGCCTTGATGGTCGGGAGGCCGGTCCAGGGGAGCCACTCGATGCAGACCTTCATGCCCCGGTCGGCGCCCATCTTGCCGAGCAGGGAGAGCCCTCTGGTGGCCGCGGCGAGATCCATCTCCGGGCCCATCACGACGCCGGCCACCGCCTGCGCGCCGTAGAAGCTCGCGACCTCGAAGGTCCCGCCACACTGCTCGGCGATCGCGGCCTCGTCGCCGCCCTCCCAACCGATCAGCGACTCGACGACCGGAACGGAGAGCCCGCGATCGTCGTGCCAGGCCTTCACCTCTTCGGGGCGCTTGCCCGCGCCGACCGCCGCCAGATGATGGAAGGCCCAGAGAGACACGCCGCCCCACCCGGCATCCGCCGTCGCGTCGATGATCGACTTCACCTGCTCGGCGGTCACGTCCATCGCGCCTCCGACGAGGGGAGCGTTGCAGAGGATCAGGTTCTCTTCGCGTACGGGGCTCATGGCATCTCCTGTCGACGGGTCCGAGGGCGGCCCGCGAAATCCGGCGTTCGATTCTAGCGACCGGATCCCGCGCCGCCGCGGGGCGCAGGGGGACGGGACGGGTGCGCGACGCGAGGCCCGGGGAAATGGTTACCCTTCGTCCATGCCCCTTCGCCTCGATCGTCGACGCTTCCTGCGAACCACCGGCGGCGCCCTGGGCGCTGCGACCCTGGGCCTGGCCGGCTGTACCGAGCGGCGACCCTATACCGACGTGGACAAGGCGTCCCTCGTCCGACAACGGGAAGAAGAAGCACGCCGCACGGGCCAGGGTCCCTTCGGCGTCCAGCGCTTCCAGGGATACCGAGGCCTTTCGGAGCTTCCCTGGTACGAGCTCGACGACGCCGGCGTCCTGCGGCTGGCCGACGACAGCGTGCCGTGGGCGATCGACTTCCATACCCATCTCGGCATGTCGCTCTTTCTCGCGCCGACCCTCGACCTCTCGCGACCGAGCGACCGCGTGCGTCATCTCCTCGACTGCGACGCCACCGATCCGGGCTGCCCCCTCGATCTCGACATCTACATCAACGGCAACTTCACGCCGGAGCAGGTCGACGCGCTCCCGACGATGACGATCGCCCAGGGGTTCACCGGCAGCGACATCGTCGACACCCACACGATCCCGAACCTGCTGCGCGAGATGGACGCCGTTCACGTCTCGAACGCCGTGCTCCTCCCGATCGTCTTCGACCTGCCCTTCGGCGACGACGTCGAGGCCCTCTGGCGCGACGGACTCGCGCAGACCGGCGCGGCGGATCGACTCTGGCTCGGGACCTCGGTCCATCCCGGAGACGCCGATGCCCCGGCGCAGCTCGAGCGCGCCGCGGCGGCGGGAGCGCGGGTCGTGAAGCTGCATCCGACGATGCAGGCGTTCCATCCCGACGAGGACTCGGCGATGGCGGTCTACGAGGCGGCGGATCGACTCGGTCTCGTGATCTTCTTCCACGGCGGGCGCGCCGGCGTCGAGCCGGAATCCCGGCAGGGCTTCGCGATGCCCCGCCACTACGAGGGCGCGGTCTCGGCCTTTCCGAACCTGCCCTTCGTGATGGGCCACGGCGGCGCACGGGACGCGGCGGGGATGCTCGACCTCGCCACGCGCTTCGAGAACGTCTGGCTCGGCATCCACGGCCAGGGCGTGACCTGGCTCGACGAGATGATCCGAAGGACCGGCGGCGAACGGCTCCTCTTCGGAACCGACTGGCCCTGGTACCACCTCGCGGCGACCCAGGCGAAGGTCCTGATCGTGACCCGCGACCCCGGGCGCGCCGAGATCCGTCATGCGATCCTTCGCGGAAACGCCGAGCGGCTGCTTCGGCGCTGATCGCGTCGACGCGGAACGACTGCTTCGGCGCTGATCCGCGCGAACCCTTCTCTGGAGAACCGCCCTTGTCCGATTCGCCCCCCGTCCCGATCGCGGGTCACTGCGATCCCCGCTTCGCCTCCGTCCGAGAGGTCTTCGAGAAGAAGGTCGCCGAGAGCGAAGTCGGCGCCTCGATCGCCTTCATGCTCGACGGCGAGCTCGTGGTCGACCTCTGGGGTGGCTATACGAGCCGGGATCAGGACGAGCCCTGGGGACCGGACACGATCGCCAACACCTACTCGACGACGAAGGGCATGACCGCGCTGATCGCCCATCGGCTCGTCGAGCAGGGAAAGATCGACCTCGACGCGCCGGTCGCCGAGTACTGGCCCGAGTTCGCGGCGGAGGGCAAGCAGGACGTGCCGGTCCGTTGGCTGCTCAGCCATCAGGTGGGCCTCCCGGCGGTCCGCGAGACGCTTCCGCCCGACACGCTCTACGACTTCGGCGCGATGGCCGACGCCCTCGCGCGGACCGCGCCCTGGTGGACCCCCGGCTCGAAGCACGGCTACCACCCCGTCACCTACGGCTTCCTCGTCGGCGAAGTGATCCGACGCGTCTCCGGCAAGAGCGTCGGCACGCTCTTCCGCGAAGACGTCGCGGAGCCTCTCGACGCGGACTTCCACATCGGCCTCCCGGCGAGCGAGCACGGACGCGTCTCCGACATGATCGGCAGCCTCGCCCCGCCGAAGGAAGGGGCGAAGACCGACAGCGGTCGCCCCGCCGTTCGTCTCAAGGGACCGCTCGCCGACTTCATGCGCGACATGGCCGACCCGACGACGATGGTCGGCGCCGCCTTCAACAATCCGCACATCAAGGCGGGCGCCCACAACACGCCGGAGTGGCGCGAGGCGGAGATCCCCGCCGCCAACGGCCACGGCAACGCCCGCGCCCTCGCGAAGATCTACGGCGCCCTCGCCCGCGGCGGCGAGCTGGACGGCGTTCGCCTGCTCGAGCCGGACTCGATCACCCGCGCGCGAACCGAGCAGGTCTCGGGCCCCGACGCGACGCTGGGCCAGATGCCCATGCGCTACGGGCTCGGCTTCATGCTGCGCAGCGACTTCATGCCGTTCTCGCCGAGCGAGAGCGCCTTCGGTCATCCCGGCGCCGGCGGCTCGATCGGCATGGCCGACCCCGACGCGAAGGTCGGCTTCGGCTTCGTCATGAATCGCATGAGCCAGGGACTCGTCGGCGGGCCGACGGGCTTCGCCGTGCTCCAGGCCTTCTTCAAGGCGCTCTGACCCGCGCCGACACCCGACCGCGAGGAGCATCGCATGTCCGAGAGCACCGACCCGAACGATCGACTCGCGAGTGGCCGGGCCTGGGCCGAATTCTGCGACGCCCTGAAGGCGGCGGGGGACCTGGTCCTCGAGAACGCCCCGGACGACGACTTCGATCGGGCCGAGGGCTACCGACACCTCGCGCGGCTCACGGCCCACTTCCTTCGCAATCAGCTCGACGAGTCCGATCCTGCGAAGGCGGTCGTCTCGACGACGAGCCCGAAGATCGGCCTCGACAACCCGGACTACGTCTACGCCCTCGCGCGGCTCTCGCCGGACTTCACCTACCGCTTGAGCGGAAGCCTGAACGACGTCGCGATGCTCGGGATCGGCGTCTTCTCCGGCGCGCTCGGAACGCCGAAGGGACTCGTTCGCGACCACTACGTCACGACGAACGAGCTGGAGGTGAAAGACGGGCGCTTCGAGATGATCCTCTCCCGCGACGAGCACCCGGGCAACTGGCTCGCCCTCGGCCCCGAGACGAACGCCCTCCAGATCCGGCAGACGGTCCTCCGCCGACCCGAGCAGAAGCCGGCAAGCCTCGAGATCACCCGCGTCGACGCGGGTGCGAAGCCCCTTCCGCTCGAACCCGCCCAGCTCGTCGGCGTCCTCGACCGGGTCGGCACGACGGTCCCGGCGATCGTCTCCCAGTTCCAGGATTGGCGGGCCTCGTTCCAGGAACACCCGTTCGAGATCCGCGAGATCGATCCGCGTTTCCTCGCGGCGGCCCAGGGCGACCCGAGCACGATCTATCTCTACAGCTACTGGGAGCTCGCCGACGACGAGGTCTACGAGATCGTCCTCGAACCGCCCGCGCGCTTCGACTACTGGAACCTGCAGATCGGGAACCACTGGCTCGAGTCCTTCGACTATCTCTACTACCCGACCCACGTGAATCACGAGACCGCCCACGTCGACGACGACGGCAAGGTCCGGATCCACGTCGCCGCGAAGGATCCCGGCCGACCCAACTGGCTCGACACGGCCGGACACCGGCGCGGCGCCCTCGCGCTCCGCTGGGTCGGCGCAGACGCGCCGCCGCCGCTCCCCGACACACGGGTCGTGAAGGCCTGAGCGCGAACGATCGCTTCGCGAGCGCTGCTACCGTCGCGCGATGGCAGAAGAGAACGCGCTCGACCAAGTCCACCCGTCCATCCGCCCGATGCTCCAGACCCTGGGCTTCGTCCGCTACGTGGAGCTCGACGAGGAGAAGCGACACGCGGTGGTCGAGTTCGAGGTGCGCCCCGACCACTGCCACTCGGGCAACGTCGCCCAGGGCGGGTTCGTCACCGGCTGGATCGACAACGCGATGGCGACGGCTTCGATGATCGGAGGCGACGGGCGCGTCGCGATGTCCCTCGACGTGAAGGTCTCGTTCTTCCGCGCCGCGAATCCCGGCCCCGTGATCGCCGAGGGCTGGGTCGAGCACGGCGGTGGGCGCACGGTCTTCGCCGAAGGTCTGCTCCGCACGCCGGCGGGCGTGACGATCGCGAAGGCGACGTCGACGATCGCGCTGCTGAAGCCGCGCGCGGCCTAGAGAGCTCTTTGCGCTTCCCGCCGGCGCCCCGGATCAGATCTCCCCAGCGAGGAACTGGAGCAGCAGCTCGTTCGTCCGCTCCGGTGCCTCTTCCGGAATGAAATGCCCGGACTGGACTCCCCGGGTACGGAGGTCCGGGAAGTGATGGGCGAAGGAATCCGCGTAGGGGTTGCCGCTCGGGATGTAGTCGTCGGCCGGCGGCTCGCCGTCCTCGAAGGCCTGCGGCACGAGGAAGGGGCTGAACACGTACATCGTCGGCCCGTCGTAGGTCAGGTGCCAGTCTTCGGGCGCGAAGACCATGAAGTTGTCGTTCCATTCCGGATGGCCGAAGAGCAGGTTCTCGTGGTGCCACATGGCGGCGATCTGCTGACTCGTGCGGAACTCGAAGCGCTGACCACCGGGCGCGCTCGCGTCCGGCGTCGCCACGTGGAAGGGCAGGCAGTGGCGGTAGTACTCGATCGAGTGGAACCAGCTGGCCGGATCCGAGAACGCTTCGACGTAGTGGTCGACGTCGTGCGCCGTCCAGAACTGCGTCGGATCGAAGCCGTCGAGGGCGGCCGACCCTTCCGAGCCCTCGACACCGGCCCAGGGTGATTCCGGCGGGCCGCCGTACTTGCCGCTCTCGCCGGCGAAGACCGAACGGATGAAGTCCGCGTGGTGCTTCTCCCAGAAGCGTTCGGCATCGGGCTCGGCCTTGAACCAGTACCCGTGGATCCCCCACGTGATCCAGACCGAGACGAGGGTGTCGAGGAGCGCGAGTCGACTGAAGCGGTCCGGGTACTTGAGGGCCGCGGCGCTCGCGATGATCCCGCCCCAGTCGTGACCGACGAGGCGCGCGCGTTCGATCCCGAGCGCGTCCATGAAGTCGATCACGTCGCGGGCGAGGATCGAGCGATCGAGACGGACCCGCGGCTTGTCGGTCCCGCCGTAGCCGCGGGTGTCCGGAGCGAAGCAGTGGAAGCGTTCGCCGAGGACCGGCAGCTGGTGGCGCCACATGTGCGACGTCTGGGGGAACCCATGGAGCAGGATGACCGGATCTTCACCCGGCTGGGCCTCCCCGCACTCGAGCGTGTGGAAAGAGAGAGAGCGGGACTGGACCTGGCGGGAGGAAATCGTGGATTGGGCCATCGCCCGAGCCTACCCCCGGCGCCGTTCGTCTCGCTAGACTGGATTCGCCGCCCTCTCGACTCCCCGGCGGCCCAGGAGATCCCCCGCCATGGCCGAGAATCCGATGACCGAGAAGGAGTTCTCCCAGCTCCGCAAGTTCATCAAGCCCTTTTCGAAGCTGAACGTCTTCGTCTACAAGCTCACCGGCGGCCGCCTGATGGGCAAGTTCCAGGGCCGACCGGTCGTGCTGATCGAGATGACCGGCGCCAAGAGCGGCAAGCAGGTCACGATCCCGCTCATGTACGTCCCGCACGAGCAGGGCGTGATCATCGTCGGCTCCCAGGGCGGCGCGCCCAAGAGCCCCGTCTGGGTCAAGAACATCCAGAAGAACCCGCAGATCATCGCCCAGTACAGGGGCAAGAAGATGAACCTCGTCGCCCGCCAGGTGAGCGACGAAGAGAAGGCGCGCCTCTGGCCGATCTGCGTCGAGCACTACCACGAGTTCGACGACTACCAGAAGCGCACCGACCGCAACATCCCGGTCTTCGACTGCCAGCCGGCGGAATAGCGCTCCCTCGACCCGACCGACCCCGTTGTCCGCCGACGCCATCCCGCGCTTCATCATCGGCACCGGTCGATGCGGCTCGACGATCCTCTCGAAGATGATCGACGTGCATCCGGACGTCTGCGTCCTCTCGGAGTTCCTGGTCGGGCTCGACGCGATCCGGAAATTCGGGGAGCGGGACGTCGACGGCGCCGAGCTCGCCTCGATCTGCGACTGCGGGCTCCGCTCGACGGGGGAGTTCAAGAAGATCGTCGGCCACCTGAAGACGCCGGAGATCCAGTTCGACCTCGAGCATCCGCCGGCGGGGGTCTCGCCAAAGAACTACCGCGACGGCGTCTACCCCGAGCTGATTCTGCTTCCCCTCGCGACGCTCTTCGACGACCCGACCGTCGCCTTCGACGAGCTCGTCGAGTTCGCCGGCAAGCAGCCGACGCGGAAGCTGAGCGAGCAGCTCCTCGCCCTCTTCGAGTGGACGACCGGGCGCGCGGGCAAGACGGTCTGGATCGAGCGGAGCGGCGGCACCCTCGCCCAGCTCCCCGAGCTGATCGAGCTCTTCCCCGACGCGCGCTTCCTCCATCTCCACCGCGACCCCCTCGACGTCGCGCGTTCCATGAAGAACCACAACCACATGCGGCTCTTCGCGCTCAGCCACTACGGCCTGCGGACCGACGCGGGGCTCGCGTGGAGCGACCTCGACGCGAGCGATCTGAACGACGCGGGGCCGATGTCCCCGAAGCTCCGGGCGCTCTTCGAGCACGATGTCCCGATCGAGATTTTCCTGCGCGACTGGAACGAGATGGTGCTCCGGGGCTTCGCGTCGGTGAAGCGACTCGATGCGCGGCAGTACGCGGAGGTCTCCTTCGAAGACCTCCAGGCGGATCCGAAGCGCGTCCTCGGCCAGATCGTCGACTTCTTCGACCTGCCGGGCGGCGACGCCTGGATGGACGACGCGAGCGCGCTCCTCACCCCGGGCAAGGCGGGACGCGCAACGCCGACTCCCGCGGAGTCGGACACGGTCCGCGCCCTCTGCCACGCCGCGCTCGTCCTGCTCGACCGCGAGGCGAGCCACCCCTCGTCGGGCAACCAGTTCGCCGACCGCCCCGCCTAGCGCGGCCCGCTAGCGGAAGTAGACGTCGTCGAGGGGAAGCCGCGTGTCGCACTTCCGCGAGGCGAACTTCCAGCCTTGCGGTGTACGCCGGACCACGTCCTCGTAGATCACCGTCGACTTGACGTCGACCTCGCGCGGAATCTCGAGCGTCTCCCACGTTAGAGGAGCGTGCTCCGCACGCGGACCTCGGCCGCGGAGAGCGGCGCAAGCAGAATCGTCAGGTGGGAGTGCCGCACCTGGATGTCGGGCTGGCGGAGCGCGAGCCGGCCGTCGATCCACTCCTGGATCTCGGCGATTCCGTTCGCCGTACCGACGGGCGTCTCGAGCACCGCGTCCTCGGTGAAGAGACCGGCACAGAGCTCACCGCGGGCGGCGTCGATGCTGTGGCAATACCGGGCCAGCAGCTCGTGAATCGCCGAGCGATCCGATTCCTCGATCAAGTCCGGTCCCCTCCCGAGATCTGCGCGCATCCTCGCCGCGCTTCCCGGAATCGTGGACACCGCGCGGACGTCGCCCCGGGAGAGTATGTCGCTCGGCCCGGCGCGCGCTACTTGCGGATGAAGAGGAAGTCCCCGCCCTCGTGACCCGCGAAACGGATGTCGCCGTACTCGGGCGTCTGGTCGGCACCGAGCACGACCGGCTTCCGAATCCGATTGAAGACCGCGACGCCCTCGAGAACGCCGGTGTTCTCTTCGAGCGATTCGATGAAGGCCCGGGCGAAGACCGAGTGTCCACCGCCGCCGGAATCCGTGACCGGTTCGAGCCCACCCGAGGTCAGCACGACCCGCGCCCGCTTGCTCGCGAGCCGGCGGATATACGCGTCGTCGCGCGTCTCGATCCGCAGGCCCCGGGTGAGCGATCCCGAGTAGCAGCTGTCCGCGACGACCATCACGTGGTTCGCCGACATGGCACGCAGCGTATCCGTCAGATCTGCCGCCGAGATCCAGTTCGAGGGATCCGATTCCGTCGCGTCGACGGGCAGCCAGTAGCCACGCCGCGTCCCTTCGTCGAACCAGCCGTGCCCCGCGTAGTAGATCAACAGACTGTCCTCGGGACCGAGATCTCGACGCAGCTCCGCCATGCGAGCGAGGATGTCCCCTCGCGTCGCATCGATCAGCGTGGTCACGCGAAACCCGTACTCGTCCTCGAGCAGCTTCCCGATCACGCGCGCGTCGTTCGAGGCGGTCTCCAGGTTCGTGAGCGCCTGGTACTGATTGTTCCCGATCACGAGCGCGTAGTACTTGCCGCGTCCGAGCGCCGCCCCGTCGTCGAACTCGGACAGGTCGAGAGGCACGATCGCCTCGCCGACCCGTTCGATGCCGGGTGCCGAGTGGCTCCCGCCGGTCGGAGGCGCGCTTCCGCTCGCGACGCGATAGCCGGGATGCTCTCGCTGCGTGTGTGCGACCAACGCCTGCTCGAGGTCCGTCCGGAAGTCGTAGAGATTGTTGGCCATCGCGAGCGTCTTGGCGCGACCGGCCCGCTGTGCCGCCATCGCCCCGCCCGAGTCGTCGGCGCCCTGGGTCGTGAGCTCAGAGGCGAAGATCGACGTGCCGTTCGGCGCGAGGACCTCGTACTCGATCGTGAGGGTGGTCGTGAACGACATGCCGGCAGGGGGCGTCGCGAAGCGGACGATCCGCGCCTTGACCCGCGCGTTCCCGGCCGGCCCCGACGGATCGAAGAAGTTGGAGGTCTGGAGCACACGCTTCAAACCGCTCGTGAGCGCCGCCCGATCGCTTCCGTTTCCACTACCCGAGACTTCGATCGCACCGAGGCCGAAAGGCGTGAGTGATTTCGTCGCTCGGTACGGAGGTACTTCCCGGGCAACGCCGGGGCTCGCGGAATAGCATCCGAGGAGCGACGCGAGGACGAGCGCCACCGCGACCGCGACCGCCGAAGCCAATACAGATCGCCTGATCGTCATACTCGCTCCCTTCTC
This sequence comes from bacterium, assembly GCA_024742285.1. Lineage (NCBI taxonomy): Bacteria > bacterium. Next base: position 18,757 of record JANSYR010000030.1, read on the forward strand.
GATCGCTGGGGGCGCGATATGGAGATCGATCCGCTGCGAGCATAACCCACGCCTCCCTGGCCGAATCGGACCGATCCGCGCCTTGATGGGGGCACGATCCGGTCAAATCGGTTCCGCGATCGGCCCAATAACCCGATCGCGAGGACCTCCACACGGCTCGCGTCGCGAGCGCGGCGGACGACCGCTCGGGACGGAGAGCCCCGCGCGAGTCTACGCCTGGGGCGGCGGCGCGTACTTGCCGAGATAGTGGTAGGCGAAGGGCGGCTCCTTCGGCTGGTGTTCGTTCAGCTCGTAGATCCGCTCGTACTTCGTGTCGATGATCTGCCAGCGCCCGTCTTCCTTGACGTAGCGATCCCAATAGATCGCCGTGCCCGTCGTGAACGCTTCGCGATTCATGATCCACATGTTGTCGGTCAGGTACCAGACACCCGTCGCCTCGGTCGGGGAGAGCATCTCGATCTCCGGGTGGTGACCGTTGTGATGGCCAACCGAGCGGTTGTGAAAGGACGACTGGATCGACGCGAGGTACTCGTCCTTGCCCTGGAGCTTCCACTCGTAGGTCCCGCCGATGAAGTGGACCTTCACGTCCCGATGGAAGAGCGTCGCAAGCTCCTCGAAGTTGGCCGTGTCGATACACCGGAAGTAGGTGTGCTTGACGCGCCGGATCGCCTCGATGTCGAGCAGCATCTGCACGGCGTCACGAAGCGCCTCCGGCGAGTCGTCGCGGATCTCGAGGGGAAGTCCGGAGACGATGCCCATTCCTTCTTTGGTCAGGGTCGGCTGTCCGTTCGACATGGCAGGGCTCCTTGCTGATGGGAAATGCTCCGAAGACAGGAGCGATGGTCGAGACAGCGTAGAGACTGGGCACAGCGCCGCCACCACCACGGGCGCGGCGTTGCTCGGCCCCCCTCCGGAGGCTCATCGCCCCGTGCTGCCGTGATAATGAGTATCACGGCAGCATGGGGTGGTTTCCGGCGGATGGCGGCGGACCTGGGGCCGCCTGGGCCTGCAGAACCGGTTGAGCTCGGGCGCGTTTTCGCGGATGATGTACTGCCAGCCGATGTGCGGCTGTCAGGTTACTAACTGGTTATGCGGCATGGACCTCCCGCTTTGCCTAAACACGCCTGTATCGTCTTGTTCGTAGCGAGCCTGATCTCCGGCTGCGTCGCAGATCGTACGGCCACGACTCAGAATCGTGTTGAGCTGAACTGTCCCCCAAGATCTAAGTCATCTCCTACGGTGGATAAGATCATTCGGGTCGCTCCGCAGTACCCTGAGCAAGCACTTCAAGAAGGACTCGAAGGATACGTCCGGCTCGAGTTCGAGATTGACCCGAGCGGTAGTCCTCAGAATGTTCGTGTGACGGAAGATCGACCCGAGGGCTACGGATTCGGCGATCGGGCCCTCGTCGCTGTTCGCAAATGGCAATACTGCCCGTACTCGCCTCCCGATCCGAACGATCTGACGACGGTAGCGATCGCGATCCCGTTCAAGTTGGGTCGCGGCCCACGCCGCATAACAAGCCCCTGAACCTGACAGGGCGTTGGCCAGGCCTGGAGTGGAGTCCGCGACCTCATCCCGGCTTCGCCGGGAAGGCCGCTTGAGGTATTCTGGCGACGAACTTGATCTGCTCAACCCAGGGACGATGGCGATCCCTGCAGGTTATGGGCTGATCCGTTAGACGGCGCGACCCCGCGACTTCGTTGAAATTGGTTTCTGCCCAGTCGGCGAGTTGCGCTGCAGGCGCCTCGAAGACTCGGCGACCCGATTCCTTGGGAGTTCGGGAAAGAGCGGGTTCGTGCGAGCCGAACAGGGGCTCCCGTTCGTCTGGCTTCGGTGGCGGGCTGGGCTTGGACGGCGAAGTGCCCTGGAGCTTGAGATCCGGGCGGAGCCGCGCCGACCAGGAGTTCGTTCGGCAGGGCTCGTTGGCTTCGGTTGTCCGAAGCGTCTGGGCGGATCTGCTCCGCTTCGATCGACCCGCAGGCCGAACTCTCTCGCGAGGCGAAAGGTTCCGAATAGGGACCCGGCCAATCCACCCCCAAGCCCCGATGTTGCGCCGTCGCGCCGTCTAACAAGC
>JANSYR010000031.1 GCA_024742285.1 bacterium
GTGAAGGACGTGCTTCGTGAGCGGCTGTTCGCGGGGCGGATCCCTTCGGTCCGGGGCTGGCTGGCGGAGTGTTACTTCGGTCGAATCCGGACGCGGGCGATCGAGCGCTGCCGAGAGCATCGGGCGAGGTTCGCGATCTAAAGATATGGGACGGGAGGAGGCGTCTCCTATCCGGGTGCGATCGAGAGAGGCGCAATCATCGGTCCACGTCTCATCGGATGATGCGCCGCTGCCCGATCCTCTCGCCGGACTCCGTGTCGACTCAGGCCTGGGCCGTCGCCATCCGGCGTCGCGTGATCTGTCGGACGCGGGCGACGTAGACGACGACGAGCGGGATCGTGATCGGGAACGCGAGGAACATCGTCGCCCCTCCCAGCCAGAACGCGATCCGTTCGCTCACGGTCGTCGTCGGTGGGGCGGGGCGCCTTGGCGCGTGATCCGTCGCGCTGTAGAGGTGGTCGTAGTCGGCGAAGCGCTGCTGCATCGCCCGGACCCAGACGCGCAGCCGTTCGAGCGAGGAATCCTCCTGGAGCATCGCGCGCTCGGGGACCGGGATCGACGAGAACATCTGGACGAGGCCGAAGAGCTGGAGGTCCGCCGTGTCCGGCGTCGCCCCGCCCAGGAAGTCGCCGGACGTCTCGAGTCGGTCCTGGAGCGAGCGCATCGCCTGCAGCCCGGTCTCCGGGTCCTCGGGGCCGAGCCTCGGGCCCGCGACCTTGATCAGCAGGAAGAAGTAGAAGATCGAGAACGCCCGCCAGAAGTGGTTCCAGTGGCGTCGGAGCGCGTTGGGATGTCCATCGCGTGCGAGACTGAAGTGCGACCAGTAGGTCCAGGCGGAGTCGGTCCGCCGGAGCGCGCTGCTCAGGAAGAGTCGCGAGAGCTCGCGGGCCTCCGCCTCGGGCACGCCCGAGTATCCGACCTCGGCGAGGATCGCGGCCGAGTCGTGCATCCAGGGCGCGTCGTCGATCTTCGCCGCCGGCATGAGCACGCCCGCATCGAGAAAGACCCGGAGCGGCGGGACGGTGATCAGGGTGAAGGGAACGCCGCGATCGTGGAGGCCGAGCAGCACGGCCTGGACCCAGGGCGAGTGGTCGTTGCCGCAGACGGTGACGTGCCGGACGGACACGGCGCTACTGCTTCCTGAAGACGCGGCGGATGACGACCGGACCGTCCTCCGCGTGGATCGCGTTCGAGATCTCGAGGGTGTTCCCCGCGACGCTCCAGGTGCTCGTCACCTCGACGACTTCGTTCCGTTCGACGTGATTCAGGTTGCGCACGACCAGCTGGCCGGCTTCGCTCCAGGCCGCGCTTCGGACGACCTTCCGGTCGAGGGCATCGCGTCGTTCGCGCGGGACGCCGTCGACGAAGATCTCCTCGTCGGACCTTCGGATCGGATTGTCGTTGATGACGCGCAGGCCGCCGTGTTCCAGGGCCGTGATCGTCATCGTCGGCGTCATGACCGCCGCGGCTTTCCGCGCGATCCAGGGCGCCCGCATCGCCACGAGCATGGGCTCGACGGAATCGGAGGCATCCCGGTCGAGCAGCCAGGTGCCGACCCAGACCTCGCCGCGGGCCTCCTCCGACGCGCCCTGCGACCGATCGCTCGCCGCGGTGCTCGACGAGAGCAGCAGGAGTGCGAGAAGCGCAACGAGGGCGGTTCGGGGCAAGCGTCCGGACTCCGGTCGGGTGCGTGGCCGCGAGGGTAGCGCGACCGGGCTCGATCCGGCGGCTCACCCGCCGAGGGGCGCGCCGTCCGCGTGGTCGATCGTCGCGATCTCGGCGACCGCGTGCCGTTTGAGCTTCGTCAGCTGCTTGACCGGAACCCCGATCGGAAGCAGCGCCGCGGGGACCATGTGGTCGGCCATCCCGAAGAGCGCCTGCACGTCCGCATCCGCGCTCCCGACGAGGGTCGTGAGCGTTCCGCCGAGACCCTCGTTCCGGGCCGCGAGCAGGATGTTCCAGACGAAGGGGTAGATCGAGGCACCGGAGATGACCCCGATGCGGTCCTGGGTCGAGTCGAAGGAGGCGATCACGCGGAGGTCGGCGAAGATCACGAGGACCGCCGGCGCGGACACGACCCCGGCGAGGTAGCCGGACGGGTCCGGACCGTTCTCGATCTGCTCCGGCGTGAGCTTCGTCGGCACGATCGTGTTCCAGGGGTTCTCCCCGGCGACGAGCTGGGCCAGGTAGCGCCGGAAGGTCGGCGCCCCGGCTTCTGCGACCTTCTTCCGCTTCTCCGGATCCTTCACGACGACGACCTTCCACGGCTGACGATTGCCACCGCTCGGTGCGAACCGGGCGACGTCGAGGATCCGGTGGAGCGTCGCATCGTCGACCGGATCGTCCGTGAACTCGCGGGCCGCGAAGGTCGTCTTCATCACTTCTTTCAGGTCCATCCGTGGCGTGCTCCACTCGTAGGCGGACCGACGACCTCGAGGTCGCCGTCCGGCGGCGGGGGCTCGAACGCGGTCAGCACGCCCGAGATCAGCTGGTAGAAACCGACGAGAGTCACGACCTCGACGAGGCCGCGTTCGCCGAGGGCTTCGCGCGCCCGCTCGAGGGTGGCCTCCTCGACCCGGCGTCCGTGCACGAGCTCGACGGCGACGTCGTGGGCCGCGCCGACGCCCGGGTCCGCGAACGCCGGTCGCCGTCCGTGCCCGATCGCGTCGATCTCTTCTTGCGGGACTCCGGCGCGCCTCGCGAGCATCGTATGCGCCCACCACTCGAACTCGGCGCCCCAGGCCTGGCCGACGACCAGGATCGTGACCTCGCGGGCGGCGGGCGAGATCACGACGTCCTCGCGCATCGCCATGCCCAGCCGCTCGAACAGCAGGCCCGGCTCCGGGCTGCGCAGGAAAGCGTCGAAGGGACCGCACAGAGATCCGTCTTCGCGCAGCGTCATCGGACGGAGCGGCCCCTGGCCGCGCGGACTCTCGACGATCGCGTCGTAGAGCGCACGCTGCGACGGATCGAGCTCCTCCGGCCGGAGTGGGGTCAGGCGCGGCGCGCTCATCCCTTCTCGCTCATCTGCTTCGCGCCTTCGGAGATCTCACCCTGGTAGGTGAACGCGAAGATCTCCGCCGGCGACGCGCCGGCGGCGTGTCGCGCGTAGACCTCCTCGGGATCGAACATGTGACCGAAGACGTTCTTCGCGAAGTGGCCCTCGTCGAACCACGCGTTCATCTCGTCGCGGGTCGCGAAGTTGTCGCAGCCGATCTCGACCTCGTTCCCGTCCGGATCCTTGTAGTAGAACGAGAACTGGAAGCCGTGGTCGACGCAGTAGGCCGGGGTCAGACCCTCGTCACGCAGGCGTGCGTACGCGGTCATCAGGTCGTCGAGAGAGTCGTAGAGGTAGGCGAAGTGGGCGAGGCCCGCGGCTTCCGGATCCTGGGGCTTCGCGTTCGGCATGCGGGCGATCAGGATCCGGTGGTGCTCGTCGTCGTACGTCAGGAAGACGACGTTGTTCGTCTCGTAGAGCGGCTCGGCGTTCAGGAAGGTCTTGTAGAAGGCGACCATCTCGTCGTACTGGCCGCTCCGGAGGACGAGATGCCCGAAGCGCGCGGGCCGAAGGGGCGAGTGCTCGTCGAACTCGGGAAGGCGGGGGTTCTCCATCACGATCGGGTCCTCCAGGCTTTCGGGCGTCGTTGACCGAATCCGGCCTCGTAGGCCCCGATTCTTCCGGGTTGCATTTCGCTTGTCAAGTGAATAATGTATTTTGCATGAACCAGCGAGCCCAGCAACGAGCGGAGACCCGGGCGCGGATCGTCGAGGCGGCCGCCGAGTGCTTCGCCGAGCGCGGCTTCCGCGCGGCGAGCACCCGCGAGATCGCCGCCCGCGCCGGCGTCAACCAGGGGCTCATCACCTATCACTTCAAGAGCAAGGACGAGCTCTGGCGAGCGGCGGCCGAGTACTTCTTCGGCTTCATCCGATCGATGATTCGGGAGCGAGCCGCGGTGCTCGAAGCCCTCGGCGAAGAGGAGAGGGCGCGGGAGGCGGTGCGGGACTTCGTGCGCTTCGCGGCTGCCCACCCGGAGTTCTTTCGCTTCATGCTCGAGGCCGGCAAGCACGACGACGAACGTCTGCAGTGGCTGGTCGATCACCAGCTGCGCCCGGTCTACGCGACGATCCCGGGGCTTTCGCGCTTCGAGGACGCGGTGCGCACGCACGCCCAGTACTCGTTGATCGGGGCGGCCTCGATGATCTTCGCGGTGGCCCCCGAGGTCCAGCGCCTGACGGGGCTCGATCCGTCCAAGCCGGAGGCGGTCGAGGCCCACGCCGACTTCGTCGCCCGGCTCCTCGTTCCCTAGCGTCCCGGTCCGCGCGACCGCGCGGTCCGGGTCAGACCCCGGCCTTCATCGGGCCGATGAACGCCATCTTTCCGAGCGGTGCGCCCGCCATCCGCAGGATGTCGTAGGTCGTCGTCGCGTGGAAGTAGAAGTTCGGGAGCGAGAACGAGAGGACGAAGTTCCGGGCGGTGAAGGGGATCTCGTTCTTGCCGAGCTTGAAGATCAGGTTGCCGTCGGCGAGGGCGTCGACGTCGGCGCGATCGAGTCCGGCGAGGCCGTTCCGTGCTTCCTCGATCAGCGCCTGGAGCCCGGCGTAGTCCTTGTCGAGCTCGAAGGAGGGCGGCGAGAACGCTCCCTTCTGGATCGCCTGGATCGCGCCCCAGGAGTGGTGCGCGGTCGATACGACCTGGAAGTGGAAGGGCATCATGTCCTCCCGCATCCGCTTCATCACGATCTCCTGGAGATCGAGTCCGTTCTCCTCGGCGTGGGTCTTGCCGAGCTCGAGGATGCCGGCGGTGCCTTCGAGGATCTGGAGGTAGCTGCCGACGCTCGCGTCGTAGAACGAGATGGACATGGAATCTCCTTGGCTCCGAGTCGACCCGGAGCGCGCTGCGAGAGGGGAACGGGCGCGCGTGCGAGCATACCCACCGCCCTCGAGGAGCGGAAGCGGTCGGGCTCGCCTCTGCGCGTTCCGGGCGCGACTCGGCGTCCCGTCCGGCGGACTGCCGAGTGGTACGCTGCTGAATGACCGAAGTCAGGAGAGTCCCGTGGACGTGATCGACGCCTGGGCACAGCATCCGACCGCCCGACACACCGCCGACCCGATCTTCGCCTCGCTCCGACGCTGGGCGAAGATGCCCGACCCGGATCCCGACGTGGAGATTCCGGTCGAGGCGACGCTCGGCGCGATGGAGGCCGGGGGCGTGTCGCAGGCATTGATCAGCGCGTGGTACGCGCCGCGCAACGTGATGATCTCGAACGACGAGGTCGCGTCCTTCGTCGAGTCGTCGAAGGGGCGCTTCGTGGGCGTAGGCTCCGTCGACCTCTCGCGGCCCATGGAGGCGGTCGCGGAGATCCGGCGCTGCGTGAACGAGCTCGGATTCAAGGCGATCCGCGTCCTGCCCTGGCTGTGGGAGGTGCCACCGACCGACCGTCGCTTCTATCCGGTCTACGTCGCGTGCGCCGATCTCGGCGTTCCTTTCTGTACGCAGATCGGCCATACCGGTCCGCTCATGCCGTCCGAGGTCGGGCGTCCCTTCTATCTGGACCAGGTCGCCCTCGACTTCCCGGAGCTCACGATCGTCGGCGGCCACATCGGCTATCCGTGGACCGACGAGGCGATCGCGGTCGCGACCAAGCACGAGCGCGTCTTCATCGACACCTCCGCCTACACCTGTCGGCGCTACCCGCCGCAGCTCGTCGAGTACATGAAGACGAACGGCCGGAAGAAGGTCCTGTTCGGAACCAATTTCCCGATGATCCCGCCGAAGAAGGCGCTCGAAGGTCTGGGTGATCTCGGGCTCGACGAGGAGGGGCAGGCCCTCTTCCTCGCCGGCAACGCCCGTCGCGTCTTCGCGCTCGAAGACGCGGAGTGAGCGCCACGGCGAAGCGATCTGCGTGAGGTATCGTCCGCGCGACGCCCGCCGCGGTCCCTCCGCGCCACCTCCGAAAGGCCCCCATGAGCGACACGTACACGCCCCCCGAAGTCTGGACCTGGGACACCGAGAGCGGTGGCCGATTCGCGAACATCAACCGACCGATCGCCGGAGCCACCCACGAAGAGGACCTGCCTCGGGGTGAGCACGATCTCCAGCTCTACTCCCTCGCCACGCCGAACGGCGTCAAGGTCACGCTCCTGCTCGAGGAGCTCCTCGAGCTGGGGAAGACCGAGGCGGAGTACGACGCCTACCTGATCAACATCCAGGAAGGCAAGCAGTTCTCGAGCGGCTTCGTCGCGGCGAATCCGAACTCGAAGATCCCCGCGCTCGTCGATCATTCGACCTCGCCGCCGACCCGCGTCTTCGAGTCGGGCGCCATCCTCGTCTACCTGGCCGAGAAGTTCAGCGCGTTCCTGCCGACGGCCGCCTCGGCCCGCGCCGAGACGATGTCCTGGCTCATGTGGCAGATGGGGAGCACCCCCTTCCTGGGCGGTGGCTTCGGTCATTTCTACGCATACGCACCGGAGAAGTGGGAGTATCCGATCAACCGCTACGCGATGGAGGTGAAGCGGCTGATGGACGTGCTCGACCGGAACCTGGCCGAGCGCGAGTTCATGATCGGGAGCGAGTACACGATCGCGGACATGGCGATCTGGCCCTGGTTCGGTGGACTCTGTCTGAACAATCTCTACGAGGCCGAGAAGTTCCTCGACGTGAAGTCCTATACCCACGTGAACCGATGGGCCGAGATGATCCGCGATCGCCCGGCCGCCCAGCGCGGCGTGCGTGTGAATCGGATGTGGGGCCCGGAGGAGCTTCGCCTGCCCGAGCGACACTCGAGCGCCGACTTCGACTAGCCGTCAGCTTCGCGGGGCGAGGGGGGCGTCGTCAGGCGGATCCCCAATGGTCGATCAGCGCGTCCACGACGGGATCGAGGTCGGCGAACATCCACCAGTGGCCACGACCCGGGAGACGGGTCGTCTTCGCGCCGACGGAGGCCGCGACCGCTTCGCACATCTCGACGGTCCCGGTGAACGGATCCTCTTCGGCGACCAGGACGTGGCCAGGGCGCCGCGCGGCCTTCACGAGTCGCTCGCCGAGCGCGCGCATCACGGGCTGCTTCGCCGAGCGATAGAGCGAGAGCACGCAGCGTCCCATCTCCTCGCCCTGTCCCGCAGCGACGTCCCGCGCGACGTCTTCCGGGATCCCCATCGTCCCGAGCATCTCGATCCGCGCCTCGAGCGGCTGACCGAGCATCTCGCCGATCGCCGCTTCCCCGACCTCGGGCGTCTGCCAGGCCTGCGCCATGTCATGCCAGACGTAGTCCGGGTGCGCGAGTCCGGCGCAATCCGTCGCCCAGCTGCGGACGAGGTCGGGGCGGTCGGCGACGATTCCCAGGACGTGTCCCGCGCCCCAGTCGTGGCCCACGAGGTCCGCTTCGCCGCCGCGTGCCTCGATCTCCGCGGCGAGCCATTCGTGATAGGCCTCCCGCGTCGCTGCGAAGCCGTCCGGGACCGGCGCACCGAAGCCGGGCGGGGCGAGGGCTTCGAGGTCGTCGACGCCTCGCGCCGCGAGCGCTTCGTGGAGGGGCCGCCAGAGCGCCGGTGTCTCCGGATTTCCGTGAACGAAGAGCTTGGGCACGGGGTCTCCTTGTCGAGTCGGGCAGGACGCCGCCAGCCTAGCGTCGGTCCGAGGCTGCGCCGGGGACTGCGGGTACCCCGTTCGGCGACTCAGTCGAGGGCGTACTTCCGGTTCTCCTCCTCGACCTGGACGCCGAGGGTGTTGAGCGCCATCGAAACGAGGTTGTACTGACCGACGGCGAAGATGAGGTCGACGGCCTGCAGCGTGTCGAAGTGCTCCATCACGCTCACCCACGTCTCGTCGGTCACGAAGGCGTCTTCGACGAGCTCGTCCGTCGCCCGCAGGAGGGCCCGCTCGCCCTCCGCCCACTCCGGGGCGTCGGGGCCGACGCGGATCCTTCGGATCTCGTCTTCGGACAGGCCGCAGTCGAGGGCGATGCGAACGTGTTGTGTCCACTCGTAGCCCGAGTTGCGAAGGTGACCGACGCGGAGGATCGCGATCTCCCGCTCTCGGGCAGGGAGGGTGCTCTTTCCGAGCACGTGGTTGCCGAAGACCATCCAACGCCGGAACAGATCCGGGTGATGGGAGAGCGTGCGGAAGATGTTGAGCATCGGTGCGTCGCCGAAGAGCTCCTTGATCTCGGTGGGTAGCTCCTCGTCGGAGAGGGGCGGGACACGGGGTGTGGAGAGGCGCATGGGAACTCCCTGATCGTTTCGTCTCTGGGGATCGGGCCTGGCTTCGAGGGCGCTGCGGCAATCGGTTGCGTTCGAGCGAACGAGTCCGATGCTAGCGTGGTCGCGCATCGTCGATTGGGCACATGAAGCGAAGGCGGGCTGCGACGCATGGGACGGATCCATCTCTTCGAACTCGAAGACCAGGCCTGGTTCCCGGACGTGATCCGCGACGCCGGGACGGCCTATCTCCGCTTCATGGCCGCACGCGCGGGCCAGTCCGCGGCGCTCGCTCCGAAGATCGCCGAGGTCCTCGAACGCAATCGCGAGACACGCATCGTCGACCTCTGCTCGGGAGGCTCGGGGCCGATTCCCGAGATCGTGGACGTACTCGCTGCGGAGGGGCGCGAGGTCACGGCGACGCTCACGGATCTCTACCCGAACGTCGATGCCTTCGAGCGCGTCGCGCGTGAATCGGGAGGGCGGATCGAAGCGATCTCGACGCCGGTCGATGCGACCCGGATCGGGACCGATCGGCCGGGGCTGCGGACCCTGACCAACGCACTGCACCACTTCCGCCCCGAAGCCGCGCGCCAGATCCTCCAGGACGCCGTTGCCGCGCGCCAACCGATCGCCGTCTTCGAGATGGTCGGTCGCTCGCCGATCCAGATCGCCGGGATATTGCTGGTCTTCCTTCCGGTGATGTTGACGCTTCCCTTCTTCCGACCCTTCCGGTGGAGCTGGATCCCGCTGACCTACCTCGTTCCCGTGATCCCGCTCTTCGTGATGTGGGACGGGCTGGTCTCGTGTCTTCGCGTCTACTCCGAGCCGGAGCTGCGAAGTCTGATCGAGGGCGTGGAAGGTCACGAAGGCTACGACTGGGAGATCGGCGAAGTCGAGGTCCCCGGAATGCCGATCGGAATCGCCTCGCTCGTCGGAAGCCCGCGGCCGGCATGAGCGCCTGGAAGCGATGGCGCGCCGGGCGCGCCGGACTCGGGGGGCTGGTAGCCCTTCTCGTCGTCGCGACCGCCTGCGGTGGGGGGGAAGAGTCGTCCTCCGACACCTCCGACACCTCGGAACGACGCGCGGAACGATCGGGTTCAGCGGCGCCGGACGAGATCGCGGCCCTCGTGGACGGGGTGGGGATCCCGCTCTCGGAGGTCGAGGCGCCGCTGCAGATCGAGCTCCACGATCTCGCGGTCGCCGCCTGGGAAGCGCGCCGGCGGCAGCTCGAGCATCTGGTGGCGCGACGACTCGGCGATGCCGGGGCATCCCCTTCCTCGGAAGCGTGGGGGCGACGAGTCGAATGGCGACTCGCTCCGCCCGAGCCCCCTCGGCTTCCCGTGTCCGCGGCCGGTGCGGCGATCCTGGGTCGATCCGACGCGCCGGTCGTCGTGACGATCTTCGTCGACTTCGCGTCCTCCCACGTACGCGTCGTCCAGCCCGCGCTCGTGCGACTTCGCGACGTCTACGGAGACGTCCTCGCGCTCGCCTTTCGGCAGCTGCCCTTGCCCTATCACCGCTTCGCGGTTCCGGCGGCGCTCGCCGCACGCTGCGCGAACGCGGAAGGACGATTCGACGCGTATGCGCAGGCGCTCCTGCAGGCCGGTCCGGACTTCACGCCCGACGACCTCCGCGTCCTGGCGGCCCGGGTCGGGCTCGAGCCCGGACGCTTCGAGACGTGCCTGGAAGCTCGGGGAACTCGACGCGAAGTGGATGCGGATCTCGCCCTCGCCGCACGCCTCGGCGTGCACCGTACGCCGACGGTCCTCGTGAACGGCCTCTACCTGGCGGGCCGTCCCGATTTCGAGGCGATCGACGCGGCGGTGCGCGGGGAGCTCGCGCGGCTGGGCGAGTCGATCCCGGACGGGCGATCTCGCGACGAGGGTGGGGGGACTCGCTCGGCCCCCGGCGCGCCGGCGCGGCCGCTGCCCGAGATCCCGCCCGAGCGGCTCGCCGAGCCCGAGCTGGTGCTCGCGCTCGACCGGAGCGTCGTCGCGGCGGCCCTCGCCGACCGTGACCGGCTCGGTGGCCAGCTGACCGCGACCCGGGGCGAGTTCTCCGGGGAGCGTCTGCTCAAGGTGCGCGAGGTCTCGGACGGAGATTTCTTCGCTCGTCTCGGTCTGCAGGAGGGGGACGTCCTGCTGGCGGTCAACGGGGCCTTCGTGACCGTCGATCACGATCACTTCCTCGACGCCTTCGCCGAAGGGGACGTCGTCCGCCTGCTGGTGATGCGCCGGGGGCGGCCGCATACCTGGGAGTATCGCGTTCGCTAGCGACGCGACGGTCGCGCCTAACGCGGATTTCCGCTCCACGCTCCGGAGGAGAGCTGGGACTGGCCGAAGACCGAGGGGTGGAAGCAGTCTCCCCCGTTGATCTCGTTCGCGCCGAAGGCCGTCGTGCCGATCGAGGGCAGGGTCTCGTTCGCGTAGTCCGCCACGATCTCGATCCCGTTGGGATTCCGGCCGTTGGCGTTCGACGTGTAGGCGAGCGCCAGATCGCGCAGGATTTCGTTGTAGCGGACGATCCGGGCCTCGATCGCGGCGAGCCGGGTCGGCAGGTCCTCGCCGTTCAGGACTGCGTTCAGCGTGGCGATCTCGCAGACGTCGAAGCTGTCCCGGAAGTCGTCGCAGTCGATGTTGCTCGTTCCGGTCTGCTTCGCGACGCCCGCGGCGTAGAGGTCCTGGACCCGCGGGACGCCGAGCAGGTAGACGGTCGAACCGATCGGCAGCGAGGTCGGGTGACCGAAGCCGACGAGCTTGTCGAGCCCGGCTTCGAGAGCCGTCGTCCAGGTCGCGTCGTCGTAGAGCGGATTGCCACAGCTGGCCGGGTCGACGCAATCGCGGTTGCAGACGTCGTTGCCACCGAGCTCGACCACCACGAGGTCCGGGATCGGCACGAGCGAGAGGATGTCGTCGACCTGGATCGAGAAGCGATCGGCTCCGGCAGTCATCTCCGCGCCGGAGACGGAGACGCGGCTCGAGGTGATGGTCGAGGCCGGGCCGCCGTAGAAATCGAAGAAGCTGCTGCCGAGGCTGGCCCCGTCGAACCACGAATACTCGGGCTGGTCGCCGCCTGCAGGGCATAGGAGGCAGATGAGGCCCAGGAAGCCGGCGTTGCAGGTACAGTCCGCGGCGAAGCCCTGGGTGATGCTGTCGCCGGCGGCGACGATCCGGGTCGGAGGCGGCGGGACGGTCTGGTCGGCCTGGCAGACCTGGGCGAGGCCGGGGCCGCTTCCGACGATCGCTTCGCGAAGCGTCCGCCGATCGTTGGGCTCGCAGTCGACGCGCCCGCCGATCACGCTGCACTTGTCCTCGGGCAGCGCCGTCGGGGTCACGCCGGCGAGCCCCCGCTGATAGAGCGCGACGTCGAGCAGGTCGACGCTGCCGTCGTCGTTCACGTCTCCGCACTGGCAGGCGTCCCCGATCCCGTCGGCCGCGAGGCCGTGGAGCCCGCCGACGTCGAGCTGGTCGGCGTTGGCGGTATGGACACAGTTGTCGCTGACGTCGGGGACGCCATCCCCGTCGGCGTCCTGCGCCGTCGCAGGCATCGCGCCGGCGAGCGCGAGCGGGGTGACGCACAGGAGTGTCGGGATCGCAAGCGCCGACCGCGCTCGCCGTCGCAGCTGGGCGAGGAGGGCGAGCGCGAGGCCGAGCGGGACGACGCCCCTCGGTTCGGGCGCGGCGATCGCCGTCGCGCCGATGGAGGTGAGCGTGAAGCTCGCGTCCACGCTGCTGCCTCTCGTGCTTGCGAGCGCCCAGTTCGGGCTGGCCACGTCGAGATCGAGGGCACCGACGCGGACCGGGCCGGCGGTGCCGTCGATCGCGTCGCCGCCGACGACCGCGAAGTCGCTCGCGCCGAGGCGATGGACCACGTCCACCGCCGGATCCGGAACGAAGCCCACGAGGGTCGCGTCGCCGGTCGTCTGCAGGGTGAACTCGAACGCGCAGAGCTCGTCGCCGTCGCCGTCGACGCAGGGGGTGCCGGACAGAGTCGTCGCGGGACCCGCGTCGACGTAGAGGAAGAGGGTCACGAAAGGCAGGCCGGGCTCGATCGGGAGGGTGCCGGGGACCACGCCGTCGTCCGCCGGGCTGTGGTAGACGCGGGCCGTTCCGGCGAGGGCGCTCGAGGACGCAAGCAGCAGACAGCACCAGAGGGCGAGCAGACGCAACGGAGACGCGGACGGCATGGGGCCAGAATACGGCATGGTCCGGGCGGATCGGCCGGAATTGCGCCGATCCATCCGACCCGCGGAGGACGGGCACGAGCGCGTTCGATCCACCGGTTCGATGTTGCCATTGACAACTCCTGCGGTCCGCGTCATGTTGTCGCCGAAAACATGGCGTACCACCACGGAAATCTGAAGCAGGCGCTGATCGAGCGGGCGGCAGAGGTCATCGCGGAGAATGGCCTCGAGGCTCTCAGTCTGCGCGGGCTCGCACGCGATCTCGACGTCTCCCACGCCGCTCCGCGACGCCACTTCACGGACCGCGAGGCGCTGATCGGCGAGTTGGCGAAAGAGGGCTTCCGTCGGCTCAGGGTCGTGATGAGCGAGGGGGCCGACGCGGCAGGGCCGGACCCGGTGGCGCGCTATCGCGCGCTCGGCCGCGCCTACGTCCGGTTCGCGAGGCAGGACCCGGCCTTCTTTCGCGCGCTGAACCATCCGCAGGTCCGCCGGATTCGCGACGACGAGCTGCGGGCCGCCGAAGCGGCCTGGTTCGAGACCCTTCGCGAGGCCGCGGCGGAAGCGCAGCGCTCGGGCTGGCACCCGGAAGCCGACCCCGAAGCCCTCGTGGCCTTCAGCGTCGCCGGTGCGATGGGAGCGGCGTCGCTCTTCTCGGACGGCAGCTGGACCGCCCACCTCGACGGCGGGGACCTCGAGTCCCTGGCTGATCAGGTTCTGGATCTGATCGTCGACCGGACCCGGACGACGATGCTCGAAGCCTCCGGCGAGGAAGACGCCGAGAGCGATGACAGGAGAGCTTCATGAAGCAGCTCATGGAAGGAATTCGCGTCCTCAGTGAATGGGGCGCCGTGTTGTTCGGCGTGGGGTTCCTCGCGCCGCTGATCGCGCAATCGATGGACCGGCTCGAGATCGCCGCGCCCTTCGGACTCACGACGATCGCCTTCGGGCTGATCGTCGGGCCTGCGGCGGGCCTGATCGCCAAGCGGCGGGGGAGCTGGGTATGAGCGCGCCGAACGAAGCGACGGCGGCGGCGACCTCCGGCAAGACGAATCGCGAGCTCCTGCGCGAAGAGCAGGCGATCGCGCGACGGTTCATGGGCCGGGTTCCGTGGGAGATGGTCGCCTGGGGAATCGGAAACTTCCTCCTCTGGCTCTCCCTCTGGCCCCTCGTGTTCGCAGGCGTGCTCCCGCTCTGGGCGGGCTTCGTCGTCGCGACGATCTGCTGCGCGCTCGCCTATCTGCCTTCGCACGAGGCCCAGCACTCGATCATCGCCGCCGAAGGCGAGAAGCTGCGCTGGCTCAACGAGCTGGTCGGCCACGTCTCGACCATCCCGCTCGTCTTCCCGTACCGGATCGCCTGGATCACGCACCGGATCCATCACGCCTACTCGAACGATCCCGACCGGGATCCCGACATCGGAAGCCAGGGGCCGACCTGGTGGAAGGCCGCCTACAACGCGCTGCGCGAGCGGCAGCCGATGAACGACGGGATGTACGCGAAGACGATGCGCGAGACGGACGACCCGAATCGGGAGCGCGCTTTCCTCGAAGGGCTCGTCCTCCGGCTCGTCCACTTCGCGGTGCTGACCGGATGCGCCTGGTCGGGATACGCCCTCGAGGCCGCACTTCTCTGGTGGCTTCCGCGCCATATCGGCTTCACCTACCTGATCACGTTCCTCAGCTGGGCGCCCCACCACCCCATGCAGGAGACCGGTCGCTACCGCGACACCCGCTTCTGGAAGTCTCCCGTCGGCACGATCCTCTCGATGGGGATGGAGTTCCACATCATCCATCACCTCTATCCGAGGATTCCGCTCGTCGACACGCCGAATGCGTGGCGCGCCCTCGAGCCGATCCTGCTCGAACGTGGAATCCGGGACGACCGGGACGTCGCCTGGTCGGGGCCGCACATCGATCCTGCGCCGGACGCCGAGGCCGCCTGACGCCTCGCGCGGTGCTCAGCCGTAGAAGCCGCGCGGCGCCTCCGTGCTCCACGTGACGTCGCCCCGCTGCGTCTCGATCGTGAGTGCGAGGCGCGGCGGACCGCTCGTGAGCCGCACGCCCGGGACCGCCGCGAAGGGCAGGTCCGCCGCATCGGGGGCGGACAGGCTGGCCTCGAAGGAGCTGAGCGCTCCCGCCTTCGGTGCGGTGCGCGACGGGTGGTCGCAGTCGCGCCAGTCGATGAAGAAGGGCCAGGCGCCGCCGAGCCCGGGCAGTCCCATCAGATCCCAGACGAGCGGCCTGCCGTCCGGCTGTCGGCGCGAGGTCTCGGCGATGGGAGAGGTCGGCGTCCCGTGTCGGTCGAGGGCGCGCGCGAGCCGCGGCAGATCGTCGGTCCGAAGGGCCCAGGCGAAGAGCCGAAGGCCCTCGAAGGTCGCGAGCAGGCCGCCGAGATTACGGTCCGTGGAGGTCGCCGGATCCGGGACGATCAGCTCGACGTAGAGACCGTCGCCGAGATGGGCGAGTGCGTTCTGCGTCCCGAGGCCTTCGTGTGGACCCCCGGGCTTCGGGGCCACGCCGGTGCGATCGGCGAACGCTTCACAGGCGTGGACGAGGTCGGCGTCCGCGAGGACCAGGTGATCGAGCGCGAGGTGGAGACGCGGGTCGTCCGGGACCGATTGCTCCCGCGTCATTCTGAGGGGGGCGTCGGCGCGTCGACCGGGGGAAGCTCGAGCAGGCGCAGCAGCGTTTCGAGCGCCCGCTCGACCCGTTGCCGGTCTCCCGTCGCGAGCAGGTCGAGGTGGAGGCCCCGAATCGTCGCGAGCAGCAGTGTGGCCGACTCGTCCCGGGCGAGATGGGGGCGATCCTCTTCGAAGATCTCCAGGATCACGCGGATCCAACGGTGCACCGCATCGTCGAGGAACTCGGCGTAGGCCTCGGGATCCCGGAGCGACGCCACGTAGGCCTCGTAGAAGAGCTTGAACCAGTCGTGCGTGTCGGGGCCGGTGATGTTCTTCCAGACGCCGCGGGCGAGGTCGGAAATGCCGGGTCGCGCGGCGCCATCGTCGAGCGTGTTCGCCACCAGCCCGTACTGGTAGTCGCGCAGCTCGCCGAGCGCTTCGAGCACGAGTTCGTCGCGCGATCCGAAGTGGTAGAGGAGCGTGCGGTGACTGACGCCGGCGGCGGCGGCGAGGTCGCGAAGTCCGGTCCCGGCCACGCCCGAGCGGGCGAGCTTCTCGGTCACTCGGCGGAGGATGCGTTCGCGCGTCGTTTCGGATTGGATATCCACTGACCCGGGTGGTACAGCAGCATGACGATCCTCTGCAATGCGTCGCACTGGGCGGCCCGACGCGGGGACCGGCGTCCGAGACACCTCGGGCACGGGATTTCCCCATTCGTTCCGGGGGCTTGGCTCGGGATTCGCAATTTCGGCTGCAAACGCGCGAAGGAGCGACTAGAATGGGCGCTGACCGGGGCACCTGATCTCTGGGGCCGGACGATCAATCCGCCGCCGCCCTTATGCTTCCGGTCGCCCGTTTCGCTTCCTGCTCCCCTCGAGCATCGCCTGCGAAGGGCCCGCGCCGGATTTCCGATCGGCGCGCCCCGGGTCGGGTCTGGAGTCGCAACGGGCGCCGTCATTGCGCATTCCGGGCGAGATCCGCCCGTGGCTTCGCGTGGCGCGCCAAGCGAGGATCGATCGTTGACTGCCCGTCCGACGAAGGCCGCACCCGCCAAGAAGGCCGCGAAGAAGAAGGCTGCGAAGAAGAAGGCCGCAGCCGGCAAGTCCCCGGCGAAGAAGAAGGCGGCGAAAAAGAAGGCCGCCAGCAAGAAGGCGGCTTCGAAGAAGGCGGCGAAGAAGAAGGCCGCCAGGAAGAAAGCCGCGAAGAAGAAGGCGGCGAAGAAGGCCGCTTCTGCACGTGGCACGGTCGAAGACGCGCCGGTGGCGGAAGCAGGGGGCTTCGAAGAGCTCGAGGCCGCTCCGCCGCCGGTCGAAGCTGCGCCGCTCGTATCCGATGCGGGGGCCGACGCCGACGCGCTGGACGAACCGGGCGCCGAACCCGCGATCGAGCCGTCCGCGTCGCCGTTGCCGCTCTCGCTGGACGACGACGAGGACGACGACACGCCGATCTCGATCCTCGCGCTCTCCGACGACGATGACCTGGAGACGCTCGGCGTCTTCGATCTCGATGACGACGAGGACGACGACGATGCGGATTCGTCGACTCGGTCTCGCTGGGCCGATGACGAGGACGAAGCGGAGGGAGAGGAGCCGGAGCCGGTCTGGCCGCCGGAGACGATCGACGACGCGGCTCGGTTCTTCGGCGTCGACGGGCTCTATCCAGAACAGCAGGAAGTGATCGAGCACGCGATCGAGGGTGGTGACGCGCTCGTCGTCCTGCCGACCGGGTACGGCAAGTCCGCCTGCTTCCAGATTCCCTCGCTCCTGCTCCCCAAGCCCGTGGTCGTGATCTCGCCGCTGCTGGCGCTGATCGAGGACCAGGTCAAGAACATGGAGGCGCGCGGGATTCCGGTCGTGCGCTTCGACGGCACCGTCCGCGGCAAGGCCCGGGCCGCAGCGCTCGAGCGCATCGCGGAAGGGGGCCGCCTCCTCGTCATGACCACGCCGGAGTCGCTCGCGAGCGACGAGCTGCTGGTCTCCCTCTTCAAGAGCGGGATCTCGCTCTTCGCGATCGACGAGGCCCATTGTGCTTCCGAGTGGGGCCACGACTTCCGCCCCGCCTACCTTCGGATCGGGACCCTCCTCGAACGCTACGGACGTCCGCCGATCATGGCCCTGACCGCGACGGCGACGGAGAACGTGCGGGAGGACCTGATCCGGATCCTCGGCCTGCGCGATCCCCTCGAGGTCGTCGCCTCGCCCCACCGCGCGAATCTCTGCTTCGAGGTCATCGAATGCGCCGGGGACGCCCGTCTGCGGGCCCTCGGCCGCCTGGTGATCCGCCTGCGCCGCCCCGGCATCGTCTACTGCTCGACGACCCGCGACGTGGACACGGTCTACGGCGCCCTCAAGCAGATGAAGATCCCGGTGAACAAATATCACGGGGGCATGAACGGCAGCGATCGCAAGGCGCAGCAGGAACAGTTCATGAAGCGTGGCCGACGCAACGTCATGGTCGCGACGAGCGCCTTCGGGCTCGGGATCGACAAACAGGACTTCCGGTACGTCGTCCACTTCCAGACGCCCGCCTCGATCGAGCAGTACGTACAGGAAGCGGGGCGCGTCGGCCGCGACGGAAAGCGCGCCAACTGCATCCTGCTCCACGACATGGTCGACCGGAACATCCACGAGTTCCTGCTCAACCAGAGTCGAACGAGCCCGACCCAGCTCTACCAGGTGGCGGCGGCGCTCGCCGAGTACGTCGAAGAGGGGCGCGAGCCCGATTCGATCGAGCTCGCCGCGGCGGCGCGGGTCGCTCAGCGCGTCACCCAGGCGGTGGTCGCGATGTTCGAGACCGCCGGCCTCGTCACGATCCATCCGGACAAGTCGATCGAGGCGCTGGTCGATCACGACGAGCTCAAGCAGTCGGCGAAGCGGCTCTCCGAGCAGCTCCGGACGCTCCGGAAGCAGGACGGGGAGCGGCTCGACGCGATCGATCGTTATGCGATCGCCGAGCGATGCCGAGGCGAGCTCTTCGGAGAGTACTTCGGGATCCCGATCGAGGAGGAGTGCGGCGTGTGCGACGTCTGTCGACGCACCCCGGCGCGTCCTTCGTCGTTCTTCGACCCGATCCGCAAGAAGAAGGCGGCGAAGAAGAAGCGTGCCTCCAAGAAGAAGCGGGGTGGTCGTCGTACCCGGGGCGGCCGCGGACGACGCGGCCGCGGCGGCGAGCGCGATCGCCCGGCCGCTTCCGCGGACGGCGAGTCGGCCGTCGCGAACGGAGCCGCCGCAGCGGGCGTCGAGAACGCCCGGCCCGATGGTCGCTCGGGACGCCGAAGACGGCGTCGCGGTGGCCAGCGCCGGCGCGGCGGCACGCAGGCGCAGGCCGGCGGCGGTGGAGGCGGGAAGGCCGAGGCGTCCGGCGGCAACGGCGGCGGCGAGGGGGCCGCGAAGAACGGGCCCAAGAAGGCGGGCGCGCGCCGACGACGGCGTCGCGGAGGCCGAGGTCGCGGTCGCGGGCCGCAGCCGAGCGGGCCGTCCAGCAACGCGAGTCCGCCCGCCGCGGACTAGTCCGCCAGCTGCGGGCGCTCGCCGGCTCGGATCCGATCCGCCAGCTGCGGGCGCTCGCCGGCTCGGATCCGATCCGCCGGCCGCAGGTGCTCGCCGGGACCGCGGTGGCGCCGGCCTGCCCGGCCCTGACTCGCGTTTCTTGTCGGTCGTGGTCTCGTGGCGCACGCTGGTCCGGGTCGAGCCCGTCTGACGGAGGAATGCATGTCCCTCGAACTCTTGACTTCGCCGACGCCCAACGGGTGGAAGGTCACGATCATGCTCGAGGAGCTCCGCGAAGCGGGCATCGATGTCGGCGACGTCGAGGTCACGCACATCGAGCTCGCGAAGGGCGAGCAGTTCACGCCCGAGTTCACGCGGGTCTCCCCGAACCAGAAGATCCCGGGGCTCGTCGACGGCGAGATCCGGCTCTTCGAGAGCGGCGCGATCCTGCAGTACCTGGGCGAGAAGTTCCCGTCGCCGCTCTTTCCGGCGGACCACGGAGCGCGCTGGAAGATCCTGCCCTGGCTCTACTGGCAGGCGGCTGGTGTCGGTCCGATCTTCGGCAACAAGCTCTCGTACACGCGGTACATGTCGGAGATCGACGACGCGGCGAAGGCCCATCCGCTCGAACGCTTCGGCAAGGAGGCGCTCCGGCTGGCGGGTGTTCTGGATCGCCAGCTCGAGGGACGGGACTACATCGCCGGAGACGATCTCACGATCGCCGACGTCGCGACCTATCCCTGGCTCCGCGGCTACAAGTGGAGCAAGGTCGACATCACGCCGAACGCGAACGTGATGGCCTGGATCGATCGCGTGCGCGCCCGCCCCGGCGTCGAACGGGGGCTCGCCTACGGCGTACCGAAGGACGAGATCGATTCCTGGAGCACGGAACGGCGGGAGAGCTACAAGCGAAGCGGCGCGTCCATCGCCTCGAACGAGAACCTGCTCCGGGACAGCTGAGGGCGCGGGCCCTTCGACGGGCCGGACTCAGTCGGCGAGACGTGGACCGAGGATTGCGCCTCTTCTGACCGAAACCATCCTGAAGATGGCGCCCCCTGTCCGATTCCCTTAGATCGCGAACCTCGCCCGATGCTCTCGGCAGCGCTCGATCGCCCGCGTCCGGATTCGACCGAAGTAACACTCCGCCAGCCAGCCCCGGACCGAAGGGATCCGCCCCGCGAACAGCCGCTCACGAAGCACGTCCTTCAC
>JANSYR010000032.1 GCA_024742285.1 bacterium
AAGTCCATCTTCTCGGCCAGACCCTTGTGCGCCTGGCGGGAAGTGATCGCAGCCGTCAGCGTCGTCTTCCCGTGGTCGACGTGACCGATCGTGCCCACGTTCACGTGGGGCTTCGTCCGCTCGAACTTTTCCTTGGACATGACTCTTCTTCTCTTCTCTTCGTGATCCTTGGGATCGTTTCCGTTTGGTTCTTGTTTCGGCTGAGCTTCTGAGCCCTCAGCCAAGCGCGCTCTGCGCGCGCACGGTTCAGCCGTAGGGATTGATGATCGACTGCAGGATGTTGTCGGGGACCTGCAGGTAGTGACCGAACTGCATCGTGTAGCTGGCGCGACCCTGCGTCATGGAGCGCACGCTGCTCACGTAGCCGAACATCTCGGAGAGCGGGACCTCGGCTTGCACGACCTGGTTCGAGGCGCGCATCTCGATGCCCGTGATCTGGCCGCGACGTCCGTTCAGATCACCCTGCACCGCACCACGGAACTCCTCCGGCGTCACGACCTCGACGTTCATGATCGGCTCGAGGAGGACCGGCGAGGCCTTGCCGAGGGCGTCGTTGGCGGCCATCGAAGCGGCGATCCCGAAGGCCCGCTCGGAGGAATCGGTCTCGTGGAGCTGTGCGTCCAGCAGTCGGAGCTTCACGTCGACGACCGGGTAGCCACCGAGGTGCCCGGAGTCGACGGACTCGGCACAGCCCTGCTCGATCGCCTCGATGAACTCGAAGGGGATGGCGCTTCCGTCGAGAGCGTTCTCGAAGACGAAGCCCGATCCGGTCTCGCCGGGCACGGCCTCGATCTTCACGATCGCGAATTCACCCGCGGCCGCGGCGCCCTGCTTCACGTACTCGCCGACGCCTTCGGCCGTCGCGGAGATCGTCTCCTTGTACGCGACCTGCGGCCGGCCGACGTTCGCGTCGACGCCGAACTCGCGGAGCAGGCGATCGACGATGATCTCGAGGTGGAGCTCGCCCATCCCGGAGATGATCTTCTGGCCCGTCTCTTCGTCCGTCGACGTCTTGAACGACGGGTCCTCGACGGCGAGGCGCTCGAGAGACTGGTCGAGCTTGTCCATGTCTGCCGTGGTCTTGGGCTCGATCGCGATCGAGATGACCGGATCGGGGAACTCGAGCGACTCGAGGATCAGAGGCGCCTTCGGCGAGCAGAGCGTATGGCCGGTCACGACGTTCTTGAGGCCGACGGCGGCGACGATGTCCCCGGCGTGAACCTCGTCCACTTCCTGCCGCTTGTTCGCGTGCATCTGAAGGAACTTGTTGACGCGCTCCTTCCTGCCCGAGGTCGCGTCGAGGAGTCCCTCGCCGGATTTCGCCGTTCCCGAGTAGACGCGGAGGTAGGCGAGGCTTCCCGAGTGCTTGTCCGACTGGATCTTGAAGACGAGAGCCGAGAAGGGCTCGTCGTCACTGGGCTCACGCGTGACGACCTTCGGCTCCTCGCCGGCGCGCGCGTTCTTGGGCCCCTTCTTCTTCGTCGCGACTTCTTCGCCTTCGACCGCGGGCACGTCGGCCGGCGAAGGAAGAAAGTCGACGACCGCGTCGAGCAGCGGCTGGACGCCCTTGTTCTTGAAGGCGCTTCCACAGAAGACCGGGACGACCTCGAGCGCGAGCGTGCTTCGGCGGATCGCTGCACGGAGCTCCTCCACCGGAACCGTCTCCCCTTCCAGGTACTTCGCCATCACCTCGTCGTCGAAGTCCGCGATCCGCTCGACGAGCTGATCGAGGGCGAGCTCCGCATCCTCGGCCAGCTCGGCCGGAATGGCCTCGGTTCGAAACTCGGCGCCGAGGCTCTCGTCGTCCCAGAGGAGCGCCTTCTCCGACAGCAGATCCACGACGCCGACGAACGCGTCCTCCGAGCCGATCGGCAGCTGCAGAGGCAGCGGCCGGGCTCCGAGACGGTCCTCGATCATCGAGACCACGTTGTCGAAATCTGCACCCATTCGATCCATTTTGTTCACGAAAGCCACGCGGGGGACTCTGTAGTTGTCCGCCTGTCGCCAGACCGTTTCGCTCTGCGGCTCCACCCCACCGACTGCACAGAAGACGGCAACTGCGCCGTCCAGCACCCGGAGCGAACGCTCGACCTCGACCGTGAAGTCGACGTGTCCCGGGGTGTCGATGATGTTGATCCGATGGTCCCGCCAGCTGCAGGTCGTGGCCGCGGACGTGATCGTGATCCCGCGTTCCTGCTCCTGCTGCATCCAGTCCATCGTGGCCGCGCCGTCGTGAACTTCTCCAATCTTGTAGTTGACGCCCGTGTAGAAGAGGATCCGCTCGGTCGTCGTCGTCTTGCCGGCATCGATGTGCGCCATGATGCCGATGTTTCTGGTCTCCGAGAGCTGCGCACTTCGAGGCATGACTATTCCTCTGTCGTCCTCAGGCGCCGTTCTCGGGTTCGTGTCAGCTAAGAGCGAGAGCCCTCAGCGAAGCGATTCGGCGCGCCGCGCGCCGAATTGCGATTACCACCGATAGTGAGCGAAGGCCTTGTTGGCTTCCGCCATTCGGTGGGTGTCTTCGCGCTTCTTGACGCTCTCGCCCCGCTCGTTCGCCGCATCGATGATTTCGTTGGCGAGCTTCTCCTTCATGCTCTTCCCCGGGCGAGAGCGGGAGTACTCGACGAGCCAGCGCATAGCGAGCGACGTCGCACGATTCGGCGAGATCTCGATCGGCACCTGGTAGTTCGCACCACCGACACGCCGGCTCTTCACCTCGAGTCGGGGCCGGATGTTGTCGAGCGCTCGCCGGAACATCGCCAGCGGGTCGCTGCGCATCTTGTTCTCGATCTCGTCGAAGGCGCCGTACACGATGTTCTCGGCGGTGCTCTTCTTTCCGTCGCGCATGATCACGTTGATGAAGCGGCCGAGCATCTGGTCTCCGTGCTTGGAGTCCGGTGCCGTCTCGCGCTTCGGTACCTCGCGTCGTCGGGGCATGAACGCGTCCTTCCTGTTCCTGATCTCGGATCGTGACGATCCGAATGCACGAAACCGACGCGCCTAACACGCATCGGTTTCGTGGAATTGAATCACTTGGGCTTCTTGGCGCCGTACTTCGAGCGGCTCTGGTTCCGGCCTTCGACGCCCGTCGCGTCGAGGGAACCGCGCACGATGTGGTAACGGACACCGGGGAGATCCTTCACACGACCACCGCGAACGAGCACCACCGAGTGCTCCTGGAGCGTGTGTCCCTCACCGCCGATGTAGGCGTTGACCTCGTTGCCGTTCGTCAGGCGCACACGAGCGACCTTCCGAAGCGCCGAGTTCGGCTTCTTCGGCGTCGCGGTGAACACGCGCAGACAAACGCCACGACGCTGCGGGCAGCTCGTGAGGTCCGGGGACTTCGATCGGGACGGCTTCGGCTTACGTCCCTTTCGGATCAGCTGTTGAATCGTGGGCATGGGGAGGTGCTTCGCTCCTGCTGCTTGTTTCTTCTTTGTTAGGCCCGCATCGCGAGTGATGCAGGTCAGCGACACGGGCTCGTGAACGCTGCCGATGGACACTCGAGAGAGCTCTCTTCGAAACCCCCGCCAAGTTCGCATGGCGGATCTCAGAGACAGCACGACCCCGTGGTTCCGTTTCACGAATCCGAAGAGACCGGAGCCAAGCTCGGGCCACCTCTCCGAAAAAAGGAAACGAACCGCGGGGTTGAAGGACTGCCGGGGTTCCGAAGCGGCGGGAATCTATGCCGCCTGCGGGGCGGTGTCAACGGCCCCGGGGAAGCTGGACCGGACGGCTGCGGGGACCGGCACGCGTCCCGGAACCACCCCGCCCGGGCCGACGAAGGCGCGACGAACGAGCCCCCGTCCGGCCGGGCCGAACGGGGGCGATTCTTCGTACGGAGCCAGGGAATTCCCCCAAGGGAACCCCTCGTTCGTGGCTCAGCTCTCGAACGATCCGCCTTCGGCGGGCTCGGCCGGGCTTGCGAAGAGTCCGGCGACGGGCGCCTCCCCTTCCGGCGTGATGGTCTCGCCACCGAAGGAGGACGTGCCGAACTCGCCGCCGAGCTCGCCCGCCTCGGCGGTGTCGAACTCGAAGCCCTCCGGCACCTCGACCTGGATCCCCATGTCGGCGTACTTCGAGAGCCCGGTTCCGGCCGGGATCAGCCGCCCCATGATCACGTTCTCCTTGAGCCCGCGCAGGAAGTCGTTCTTGCCCCAGATCGCGGCTTCCGTGAGGACCTTCGTGGTCTCCTGGAAGGACGCGGCGGAGATGAACGACTCCGTCGAGAGCGAGGCCTTCGTGATGCCCAGGAGCTGCGTCTCCGCCGTCGGCACCTGCTTGCCCTCTTCCTCGAACTCTGCGCACAGCTGTCGGTAGGTCGCCTTCTCCACCTGCTCGCCGATCAGCCAGTCCGAGTCGCCCGGATCGACGATCCGGACCTTGCGGACCATCTGGCGAACGATCGTCTCGATGTGCTTGTCGTTGATCTTCACGCCCTGCAGGCGGTAGACCTCCTGCACCTCGTCGACCAGGTACTTCGCGAGCTCCTTCTCGCCCTTGATCTTGAGGATGTCGTGCGGGTTGGACGAGCCGTCCATGAGCGCGTCACCGGCGCGGACCCGATCCCCCTCGTGCACCGACACGTGCTTGCCCTTCGGAATCAGGTATTCCTCGGGCTCACCCTCTTCCGGAGTCACGATCACACGACGCTTGCCGCGCGAATCCGGGCCGAAGGACACGATGCCTTCGATCTCGGAGACGACGGCGCACTCCTTCGGCTTCCGGGCTTCGAAGAGCTCGGCCACTCGCGGCAGACCGCCGGTGATGTCCTTCGTCTTCGAGGCCTCTCGCGGGATCTTCGCGACGACCTGGCCGGCGGTGACTTCCTCGCCCTCGTTGACCGAGAGATAGGCGCCGACCGGGAGCAGCGACTTCGACTCCGCGTCGCCGTCGATCTCGTTGATCGAGATCTGCGGCCGCAGGGAAGAGTCCTTCGACTCGATGATCACCTTCGAAGACACACCCGTGAAGTCGTCCACCTGCTCCTGCATGGTGGCGCCTTCGATGATGTCGTTGAAGCCGACCGTACCTCGCATCTCGGAGAGGATCGGGCTGGCGAAGGGATCCCAGTCGAGAAGCACGTCGCCGGGCTTCACCTGCTGGCCTTCCTTCACGCGCAGCGTGGCACCGTAGACGACCGGGTGACGCTCCTTCTCGCGGCCGCTCGCGTCGACGATGCCGACCTCGCCGTTTCGCGTCATCACCGTCTCGCGACCCTCGTTGTCGATCACGGTCCGGATGCTGTGGAGCTTGATCGAGCCTTCGCTCGCCGCCTCGGCGTGGGACTGCTCGGCCCGTCGCGTCGCCGCACCACCGATGTGGAATGTCCGCATCGTGAGCTGCGTCCCGGGCTCACCGATCGACTGTGCAGCGATCACGCCGACCGCCTCGCCGAGGTTCACCATGGTGCCGCGGGAAAGATCGCGGCCGTAGCACTTCACGCAGACGCCGTAGAGGCTCGCGCACGTGAGCACCGATCGGATCTTCACGCTCTCGATGCCCGCGTTCTCGATGGTGCGGACACGGTCCTCGTCGATCTCCTCGCCGGAGGTGACCAGAACCTCGCCGCTGACCGGGTCGAGCACGTCGCCCTGGGCCGTTCGACCGAGGAGGCGCTCGCCGAGGGGCTCGACGATCTCGCCGGCCTCGATCAACGCCGTCGTCTGCAGACCGTCATCGGTTCCGCAGTCCTCTTCCCGAACGATCACGTCCTGGGACACGTCGACCAGGCGGCGAGTCAGGTAACCCGAGTTCGCCGTCTTGAGCGCCGTGTCCGCGAGGCCCTTTCGGGCACCGTGGGTCGAGATGAAGTACTGGAGGACCGAGAGGCCTTCACGGAAGTTCGAAGTGATCGGAGTCTCGATGATCGCGCCCGAGGGCTTGGCCATGAGACCACGCATGCCGGCCAGCTGACGCATCTGCTGCGCCGAACCACGCGCGCCCGAGTCCGCCATCATGTAGATGTTGTTGAAGCTCGGGACCTGGCTCTCGTTGCCTTCCGCGTCGACGTAGGTGTCGGTCGCGATGCCGTCGAGGAGCTGCTGGGTGATCTGCTCCGTAGCCTGCGCCCAGATGTCGACCACCTTGTTGTAGCGCTCGCCGTCCGTGATCAGACCTTCCTGGTACTGATCCTGGATCTGGGTGACCTCCTCGGTCGCCTCGGCGAGGAAGCGCTCCTTGTCCGGCGGAATGCGCATGTCGTCGATGCAGATCGACATGCCCGCACGGGTCGCATTCTTGTACCCGAGAGTCCGGAGCGCGTCCGCGAGGAGGACCGTCGCCTTGTTGCCCATTCGGCGGTAGCACTGGTCGATCAGCTCACCGAGCGCCTTCTTGTCCATCACCTGATTGACGAACTCGAAGGGCACCTCGTTCGGAACGACCTCGCGCATGAGGATCCGGCCCGTGGTCGTCTCGACCATCTCACCGTCCATCATCACGCCGATCGACGCGTGGATGTCGAGCACCCCGGCGTCGTAGGCGACGATGACCTCTTCCTCGGTCGCGAACTTCATGTCCTCGCCCATCACGCCCGGACGCTCGCGCGTCATGTAGTAGGCGCCGAGGACGATGTCCTGGGACGGGCCGATGATCGGGCGGCCGGTCGCGGGGCTGAGGATGTTGTTGGTCGACATCATCAGCACGCGCGCTTCGATCTGCGCCTCGACCGAGAGCGGCACGTGGACCGCCATCTGGTCACCGTCGAAGTCCGCGTTGAACGCGGCGCAAACGAGCGGGTGGAGCTGGATCGCCTTGCCCTCGATCAGCATCGGCTCGAAGGCCTGCATGCCGAGGCGGTGGAGCGTGGGAGCGCGGTTCAGGAGGATCGGATGCTCCTTGATCACCTCCGCCAGGATGTCCCACACCTCGGGGCGCTCGTGCTCGACCATCTTGCGCGCGGCCTTGATGGTCGTGACGAAGCCCTGCTGCTCGAGCTTCGAGTAGATGAAGGGCTTGAAGAGCTCGAGGGCCATCCGGTTCGGAAGTCCGCACTGGTGGAGCCGGAGCTCCGGACCGACGACGATCACCGAACGTCCCGAGTAGTCGACGCGCTTCCCGAGCAGGTTCTGCCGGAAGCGACCCGACTTGCCCTTCAGCATGTCGGAGAGGCTCTTCAGCGGACGCTTCGACGGACCCGTGATCACGCGTCCGCGTCGTCCGTTGTCGAACAACGCGTCCACCGCTTCCTGAAGCATGCGCTTCTCGTTGCGGATGATGACCTCGGGCGCGTTCAGCTCCTGAAGGCGCTTGAGCCGGTTGTTCCGATTGATGACCCTGCGGTAGAGGTCGTTCAGGTCCGAGGTCGCGAAGCGACCCCCGTCCAGGGGAACCAGCGGTCGCAGGTCCGGCGGGATCACCGGCACGACCTCGAGAATCATGAACTCGGGGCTGTTCACCTCGGATTCGCGGAAGGCGTCGAGCACCTTGAGGCGCTTGGCGATCTTCTTGCGCTTCGCCTCGGACGTGGCCTCGCGCATCTCCTCGCGGAGTCGCGTGCACTCACCCTCGACGTCGAGCTCCTCGAGGAGACGGCGGACGCTCTCTGCGCCGATGCCGACCTCGAAGGCGTCGCGACCATACTGCTCGCGCAGCTCGATCAGGCGCTCGTCGGTGACGAGCTCACCCTTCTCGAGCTCCGTGTCCTTCGGGTCGAGAACGACGTGGGCCTCGAAGTAGAGGACCTTCTCGAGGTCACGCAGGGTGATCTCGAGGATGTTGCCGATCCGCGACGGCAGCGACTTGAGGAACCAGATGTGGGCCACCGGCGAAGCCAGCGTGATGTGCCCCATGCGCTCGCGGCGCACCTTCGACTGAATGACCTCGACGCCGCACTTCTCGCAGACGACGCCCCGGTGCTTCATGCGCTTGTACTTGCCGCAGTTGCACTCGTAGTCCTTGACCGGACCGAAGATCTTGGCGCAGAAAAGTCCATCCCTCTCGGGTTTGAAGGTCCGATAGTTGATGGTCTCGGGCTTCTTCACTTCGCCGAATGACCACTCGCGGACCTTGTCCGGCGAGGCCAGCGAGATTCGGAGCGAATCGAAGGCCAGCGGGTCCTTGGGCTTCTCGAAGAGATTGTAGAGATCGCGCATGAGCACCCCCTTAACGGGTTCGGCGAGATGGGTCGCCTTGGTCTGACTCGTGCGCGGCCGGAGGCCGCGCACGCGGGTAGAGAGAAGATCGCGCTGCCCGTGGACAGCGCGACGCTGCGGGCTAGGTCTCTTCCCTCATTTCGATGTCCAGTCCAAGCGCTTGGAGCTCCTTCACCAACACGTTGAAGCTCTCCGGAAGACCGGGCTCCAGCGTGTTCTCGCCCTTCACGATCGATTCGTAGATCCGGGTTCGACCCTGGACGTCGTCCGACTTGACCGTGAGGAACTCCTGGAGACCGAAGGCGGCGCCGTACGCTTCGAGCGCCCAGACCTCCATCTCGCCCAGGCGCTGGCCACCGAACTGCGCCTTACCACCCAGCGGCTGCTGGGTGACCAGGCTGTACGGGCCGATCGATCGGGCATGCATCTTGTCATCCGCCAGATGGTGGAGCTTCAGCATGTAGATCGTGCCGACGGTGACGTCGCGGTCGAAGGCTTCTCCCGTTCGACCATCGAAGAGCACCATCTGCCCCGAGGTCGGCAGCTCCGCCCGGTTGAGCTCTTCCTTGACCGCCTGCTCGGAAGCACCGTCGAAGACCGCCGTACCCATGTGGATGCCGCGCTGGATGTTCTCCGCCATCGACGTGACCGCCTCCTCCGAGGCGTTGGCGATCTGCTGGCCGATCTCGTCGTCGTCGTAGATCTCCTGGAGCTTCGTCCGGATCTCCTCCGTCGTCGCCGCCTTCTCCATCATCCGTTCGATCTGCTTGCCGAGCCCGTGGGCGGCCCAGCCGAGGTGCGTCTCGAGGATCTGTCCGATGTTCATGCGCGAGGGCACGCCCAGCGGATTCAGGACGATGTCGACGGGGGTGCCGTCGGGCATGTAGGGCATGTCCTCCTCGGGAAGAATCCGAGAAATGACGCCCTTGTTGCCGTGGCGGCCCGCCATCTTGTCGCCGACGGAGAGCTTGCGCTTGATGGCCACGTAGACCTTGACCATCTTGAACACGCCCGGCGGGAGTTCGTCGCCCTTCTTGAGGCGAGCGATCTTCTCGTCGAAGACGGCCTTGATGACCATGGCCTGCTCTTCCACGTGGTGGAAGACGCGGTCCACGTTCTCCTGGGTCTTGGCATCCGTGACCTGGATCTCGCGCCAGCGGCGATCCGGGATCTCGCGGATGATGTCCTCGGTGATCGAGTCACCGGAGGCCAGCCACTGGATGTCCTTGCGCTCGTCCGCCACCCGGTTCGCCGCCTGCTTGCCGACGATCAGCTCGCGGACGCGATTGAAGGCGCTCTTCCGGATGATCCGGATCTCGTCTTCCTGGTCCTTCCGGAGCCGTTCGATCTCGGCTTCCTCGAGGGCCTTCGCGCGCTCGTCCTTCTCGACGCCTCGGCGGGAGAAGACCTGGGCACCGATGATCGTACCGGTCACGCCCGGCGGAACCCGCAGCGAGGTGTCGCGCACGTCGCCGGCCTTCTCGCCGAAGATCGCGCGAAGCAGCCGCTCTTCCGGAGAGAGCTGCGTCTCGCCCTTCGGCGTGATCTTGCCGACGAGGATGTCGTCCTGGTGGACCTCGGCGCCGATGCGGACGATGCCCGCCTCGTCGAGGTCGCGGAGCGCGTCCTCACCGACGTTCGGGATGTCGCGGGTGATGTCTTCCTTGCCGAGCTTGGTGTCCCGGGCGACGCACTCGAACTCCTCGATGTGGATCGAGGTGAAGTAGTCGTCCTTGACCACGCGCTCGGAGATGAGGATCGAGTCCTCGAAGTTGTACCCACCCCAGGGCATGAACGCGACGGTGACGTTCTGGCCGAGGGCCATCTCGCCGCGGTCCGTCGCCGGTCCGTCCGCGATCACCTGCCCCGCCGAGACGCGGTCACCCGCCTTCACGATCGGCCGCTGGTTGATGCACGTGTTCTGGTTGGAACGCTGGTACTTGATCAGGTTAATGATGTCGACGTTGCTGCCGGTGCCGTCGTCTTCGTCGGGCTTCAGCACGATCCGTCCCGCGTCGACCGACTCGACCATCCCGTCCCGCTTGGCGACGACGGTCACGCCGGAGTCGCGAGCGACCACGGCCTCCATGCCCGTACCGACCAACGGCGCACGGGTCCGCAGGAGCGGCACCGCCTGGCGCATCATGTTCGATCCCATGAGCGCGCGGTTCGCGTCGTCGTTCTCGAGGAACGGGATCAGCGAGGCAGCGACCGAGACCAGCTGGTTCGGCGACACGTCCATCATGTCGACCTCTTCCGGCGGAATCATCTCGAACTCGCCCTGCTTCCGGGCGGAGATCCGATCGTTCACGAACTTGCCGTCGTCGTCGAGCACCGCGTTCGCCTGGGCGATCGCCTTTCGCTCCTCTTCGAGGGCCGACATGAACTTGACGTCCCGGGTCACCTTCGAGTCGTCGACTTCGCGGTAGGGCGTCTCGATGAAGCCCATGTCGTTCACGCGAGCGAAGGTCGAGAGCGACGCGATCAGTCCGATGTTCGGACCTTCCGGCGTCTCGATCGGGCAGATCCGGCCGTAGTGCGTCGGGTGGACGTCGCGAACCTCGAAGCCCGCGCGCTCCCGCGTCAGACCGCCAGGCCCGAGCGCCGAGAGACGACGCTTGTGCGTGACGGACGAGAGCGGGTTCGTCTGATCCATGAACTGCGAGAGCTGGCTCGAACCGAAGAACTCCTTGATGACCGCAGAGACCGGCTTGGAGTTGATCAGGTCGTGCGGCATCAGCGTCTCGATCTCCTGGAGGCTCATGCGCTCCTTGATCGCCCGCTCCATGCGCACCAGACCGATCCGGTACTGGTTCTCGAGAAGCTCACCGACGACGCGGACCCGGCGGTTACCGAGGTGATCGATGTCGTCGACCTTCTTCGTGAGATCCGTGCCGTTCTTCAAGTCGACGAGGTACTTGACCGCAGACAGGATGTCCTGTTGGCGGAGCGTCGGAAGATCGCCGAGAGGGATCTCCTCGGTCGCGTTGCCGACACCGGTCGGATACCACTCGATGCGCTCTTCGCCATCGAACTCGAGCTTGTGGTTCAGCTTGAGCCGGCCGACCTTCGAGAGGTCGTAGCGCTCGCCGTTGAAGAAGAGGTTGTTGAAGAGGTTCGTCGCCGTATCGAGGGTCGGCGGATCGCCCGGGCGCAAGCGGCGGTAGATCTCGATGATCGCCTCGTCCTGGGAGAGCGTCTTGTCCGCGAGCAGCGTGTCGCGGATCGCCGTACCGGTCGTGATCGGATCGAGGAAGAGGAGCGGGAATTCGTTGATCCCGCGCGCCTTCAGGTCATCGAGGTGGGCCTCGGTGATCTCCTCGTTGCACTCGACGATGACCTCACCCGTCTCTTCGTCGACGATGTCGACGGGGGCGACTCGCTTCACCGCATCGAGGCGGATCAGATCGTCCTGGCCGATCTGGATCCACTCCATGTTCGCGGCGCGGAGCTTTCGCACGGCGGCCTTCGTGAACTTCTTGTCCTTGCGGACGATCATCGTGCCGTCGTCGGCCTTGACCTCGCGGGTCGCGCGCTGGCCGATCAGGTTCTCCGGCTCG
Source organism: bacterium (assembly GCA_024742285.1). Taxonomy (NCBI): domain Bacteria; species bacterium. The sequence continues at coordinate 11,657 of JANSYR010000032.1, forward strand.
GTCTTCTTGAAGAACTTGCGGCCGTCCACCTTGATCATCTCGATCGGGTAGAAGTACTGCAGCAGCTCCTCGGGCTGGTAACCGAGGGCCTTCAGCAGCACGGTCACGTGGATCTTCCGTCGCCGGTCGATCCGGGCGTGGACGATGTCCTTGTGGTCGTACTCGATGTCGAGCCAGGAGCCGCGGTACGGGATCACGCGGCACGAGTAGATCTTCTTGCCGGCGGCGCTGGCCGTCGTCGAGATCGACGTGTCGTAGAAGATGCCCGGGGAGCGGTGGAGCTGGGAGACGATGACCCGCTCGGTGCCGTTGATGATGAACGTGCCGTTGTCGGTCATGATCGGGATTTCCCCGAAGTAGACCTCCTGCTCCTTGACGTCGCGAATCGTCTGCGAGCCCTCCGCATCGTCCCAGGCGACGAGGCGAATCGTCACCTTGAACGGCGCCGCATAGGTCATGCCTCGCTGGAGGCACTCCTGCACGTCGTACTTGGGCTGTTCGAGGGCGTAGCCCACGAACTCGAGACTGGCCGTGTCGTTGAAGTCCCGAATCGGGAAGACCGAGTTGAACACGGCCTGCAGGCCGACGTTCTCTCGCTTCTCCATCTCGACACCGGTCTGGAGGAAGCGCTCGAACGAGTCCTTCTGGATCTCGAGCAGATTCGGGATGTCGATGATCCGCGGAATGCTCGAGAAGGACTTGCGGACACGCGGGGCGAAATCGGAGAAATTGGTTTCAGGCACGAGGCTCTTCACCCTCCCGTCTTGTCGTGGGCGGACGACCGGCTCCGACGGGCATCCCGCTCGGAAGTCGACGATCGTTGCTTCACGACACGCGCACGCGCGATCGAGCCGCAGCCGGCCCGATCGCGTCGCTACACCTTCACTGTCTTGTCTCGACGGCACCCAGATCTGGTCTGCGCGCCCCCGTTCGGGTGACTCTCACGAGCCGCCCTGCCCCCGACTCCTCGGCGCGATGCCGAAGCACGAGGGATCGAACCGATCGCTCGTGCCGCGCCTGCCCGAGGGCCATCGACGCGACACGAGCGTTGGATCAACCGGTCTACTTGACGTCGACCTGGCCGCCGGCCTCTTCGATCTTCTTCTGGATCTCGTCGGCCTCGTCCTTCGGGACGCCTTCCTTGATCGGCTTCGGCACGCCCTCGACGAGCTCCTTGGCTTCCTTGAGCCCGAGGCCCGTGATGCCACGGATTTCCTTGATCACCTGGATCTTCTTGTCGCCGAACGAGGTGAGGATGACGTCGAAGTCGTCCTTGGCCTCGGCCGCCTCGCCGCCGGCCGCCGCGGGACCCGCCGCTGCCGCAACCGCGACCGGCGCCGCCGCCGACACGCCCCACTTCTCTTCGAGAAGCTTCGCGAGCTCGGCCGCTTCCATGACCGTCAGGCCGGACAGGGTGTCCACGATTTCGTTGAGATCCGCCATTGTCTTTCTTCCTTCTTGTGGGCGGTGCAAGCGAGTGCTTCACACCCTCCCGCCCGGTGGGAGCCACCGGCGAACCGGTGGCCTTCTTCGTTCTGCGTCCGGTCTCACCCGGACTGGATTCTGGTCCGGCGCCGCCCGACCTGGGTGCGCCGGGATTCTTCTACTCGCCGCCTTCTTCCGCGCCCTTGGCCGACACGACCCGAGCGAGCTGTCCGCCCGGCTCGTTGAGGAGTCGTGCGAGCTTCCCGGCCGGAGCCTGGAGCAGGCCCACGATCTTGCCGCGCAGCTCGTCGAGGGACGGGAGCGTCGAGAGATGCTTGATTCCCGCGTCGTCGAGCACCTCGCCGTCGACGACGGCGCTGCGAATCTCGAAGTCCTCGTTGTCCTTCGCGTAGTCCACGAGGGTCTTCGCGAGCGCCACGGGGTCACCGAACGAGATCGCGATGGACGTCGTCCCGGAGAAGTGCTCCTGGAGACTCTCCGCCGGGCCACCGTTCGACGCGAGCCGGAGGACCGAGTTCTTCGCCACGCGAAACTCGCTGTCGCTCGCCTCCGCCTTCCGGAGATCCCCACGAAGGGTCTCCATCTGCGCGACGCCGAGCCCCTTGTAGTCCGCGACGAACACGCTCGTGGCCCGTTCGAACTTGTCCTTGAGCTCTGCGACCTGCTCTTCTTTCTGCTGTCTGGTCAACATGATTCTGCCTCGACCTCTGCCTAGGCCGTCTTCAGCGGCGACGCGGGATCGACCTTGAAGCCGGGACCCATCGTCGACGAGACGGAGATCTTCTTGAGGTAGGTCCCCTTGGTCGAAGCGGGCTTTGCCTTGAGGACCACGTCGATCAGCGCCGACGCGTTCTCCCACAGCTGCTCCGCCTCGAAGGAGACCTTGCCGATTCCGCAGTGGACGATGCCGGCCTTGTCGACCCGGTACTCCACCTTGCCCGCCTTCTGATCGCGAACCGCGTCGCCGACGTTCGGGGTCACCGTTCCGAGCTTCGGGTTCGGCATCAGGCCTCGGGGACCGAGTACGCGGCCGAGACGACCCACGACGCCCATCATGTCGGGGGTCGCGATCACGCGGTCGAACTCGAACCAGCCTTCGTCCTGGATCTTCTTGGCCAGATCGTCGCCGCCGACGTGGTCGGCGCCGGCTTCCCGGGCCTCCGCTTCCTTGTCACCCTTCGCGAACACGAGGACGCGGGTCGATCGACCGACGCCGTTCGGGAGCACGATCGCGCCGCGCACCATCTGATCCGCGTGCTTCGGGTCGACACCGAGGTTGATGGCGATGTCGACGGTCTCGTCGAACTTCGCCTTCGGCGCGGACTTCACGTGCTCGAGCGCATCCTTGAGTGCGTAGAGCTTGTCGCGTTCACGCGCGGCTTCCGCCTCGCGATAGCGCTTGCTTGCCTTCGGCATCGCGTCAGCCCTCCACTTCCAGGCCCATCGACCGCGCCGTGCCGGCGATGATCTTGATGGCCTGTTCGGGATCGAACGCGTTGAGATCGTCCTTCTTCATCTCGACGATCTCGAGGAGCTGCGCCTTCGTGACCTTGCCGACCTTGTTCCGGTTCGGCTCGCCCGAGCCGCTCTTGATCTTCGCCGCCTTCTTCAGCAGCACCGCTGCCGGGGGCGACTTCAGGACGAAGGTGAAGCTCCGGTCCTGATAGATCGTGATCTCCGCCGGGATGATCAGTCCGTTCTTGTCCTGCGTCTTGGCGTTGAACGCCTTGCAGAACTCCATGATGTTGACGCCGTGCTGGCCGAGTGCCGGACCGACGGGCGGCGCGGGATTCGCCTGCCCAGCGGGACACTGCAGCTTCACGACTGCCATGACCTTCTTACCCACTTTTCCTCGTTCTCCTCACCACTTGGCGGTCCACGAAGGGGCCGGGCCCCGTTCTCCCGCTCACCGTTGGCGTACGCCAGCCAGGCACCTGCCCGCTGGAGATTCGATCGACCCGACGGGCTCCTACGCCTTTTCCACGTTGGAGTAGTCGAGCACGACGGGGGTGGCGCGTCCGAAGACCTGCACCATCACCCGCAGCTTTTCCTTGTCTTCCATCACTTCGTCGACGTAGCCCGAGAAGTTCGCGAACGGACCTGTGATCACCCGGACGCTCTCGCCTTCGTCGAAGTGGATCAACGGCTTCGGCTTGACCGCGCCTTCCTTGATCCGCTGCGTCATCCGCTGGACTTCGTCCTCCGAGATCGGCGGCGGGTCGGTCGCGTTGCCGACGAAGCCGGTGATCTTCGGCGTGCCCTTGACGACGTGCCACGTCTCGTCGTTCAGCTCCATGTGGACGATGATGTAGCCGGGGAAGAACTTGCGCTTCGACGTGCGCTTCTGCCCACCGACCATCTCGACCACGCTCTCCTCGGGGACGAGGATCTCCTCGAACGCGTCCTCGAAGCCGAGGCTCTTCGCTCGCTCGAGCAGGGCCTTCTTGGCCCGCGTCTCCTGGCCGGAGTACGTGTGCACGATGTACCAGCGCTTGGGCGGGCCACCCGTCGAAGCGGCCGCCGCGGTCGCTCCCGCCTGCTCGGTCTCGTTCGGTGTATCCATCAGCCCAGCACCATCTGCATCACTCGACTCAAACCGAAGTCGACGACGCCTAGAAAGGAAGCGATCAGCGCAACAACGATCACCACCGCGACCGTCCCGTTCACCCATTCGGGCTGCGGGGGCCAGGTGATCTTGTTGAACTCGCCCTGCACTTCCGTGATGTAGTCCCGGGAGCGCGCGATGAATCCCTGCGAATCGTCCGCCATGCCTCGCTGTCGCTCCCGTTCGTTCACTCGCTTCCGCGATTCCACCCGACGAATCGGGTGGCCTGTTCCGCATCGTTCTCTCGAGTGGCAGGCCCGGAGGGACTTGAACCCCCAACCCCCGGATTTGGAGTCCGGTGCACTACCAATTGTGCTACGGACCTACGAACTCGAGAGAGGCCCCCGGGCGGAAGCCCTGGGGCCTCTTTCTCTATCTGGCTACTCGATGACCTCGGAGACGACTCCGGATCCGACGGTTCGTCCACCTTCGCGGATCGCGAACCGGAGCTCCTTGTCCATCGCGATCGGCGTGATCAGCTCCACCGTCATCTCGACGTTGTCGCCCGGCATCACCATCTCC
>JANSYR010000033.1 GCA_024742285.1 bacterium
ACAGCAGACAATGCCGACCAAACCGGTCGCTGAGCCTCCGAACGGTGGAGTGCGAGACGCGCTTGGCCCGGGCGAACTGCCGGAAGCCCGCACAGCTCACGAGGAGGTGGAACACGTCCTCGAGGAGATCGCCGCGTCTCAGCCAGTAGGACGGAGAGAAGGTCTGTGAACTGAAGTAGCGGCCGCAACGGGTACAGCGGTACCGCTGAATCCTGCGCGGCCGGGCCTCTCGTTCGTAGAAGCCTTTCTTCTGAAAGCGCCAACCGGTTGGATCTGCATGGAAATCGCAGTCGGGGTTGGGGCAGTGGGGTGGGCGGCGAGGGACGTGCAGCGTCGGCATGCAGACCGACATCGCACGATGCGTGCCGGGTGCAGACTACCGTCCACATCTCGATCTGTGAACCTCTTCACAGTGTCCCCTCTCCGCACGCCCCATCCTCGACCCCAGGCGAGTCACCGACGGATCGAGGGATCCAGGCTTTCGAGCGTCCGACCGTCCGGGCGCCGAGGGGCCACGGAAGGAGAATCGATGAGCCGAAGACTCGACCGACGCTCACTGTTGAAGGGCCTCGGGGGCTTTGCCGTGACCAGCGCCGTCGCCGGCGGCGCCCTCCCCGCCCGGGCCGACTCGCCGCTCGAGGGATCGACGATCCGCGAGGCCGACCCGAACGCGGCTCAGGTCCTTGCCGGCGTGCACGTGATCTCGGACAAGAGCGTGGCGGCCGGCGAGACCGTCCGCTTCCGGATCAGCAGCGACCAGGCCTACCGGCTCCAGGTGGCACGCCTCGGCTGGGACATCACCTCCCGCGACCGCGACTGGCTGCTCCACGAATCGAATCCCCTCCCCGCTGCCCCACGCGAGGTCCGGCCGGGCTCCTACGTCCACGTCGAGCGCGCGCTGCCCGCCGGCGCCAAGTTCTCCGAGATCACCCTCGAATGCTGGGTCCGGCCGAAGGCCGCTGGACGCTGGCACGGCCTGATCACGCAGTACGACTACGCGAGGCACTGCGGCGTGGGCCTCTTCCTCGACGATCAGCTCCGACCCGTCGCGTATTTCGGAGACGGCGGCTCGTTCCGGTCGGCCTGGCTGGTGACCAGCGCGCGCAAGATCGCGCCCGACGCCTGGGCCCACGTCGTGGCCACCTTCGACGGCCGCCGGACGCGCCTCTACCTCGACGGCCAGCTCACGGCCGAGTCGACGACGTTCTCTCGCACGCTCCAGGCGGGGCGCGCCCCGCTCCGCCTCGGCGCCTATGGCGAAGGCGGGGTGACGACACGCTTCCTGGCGGGAGACCTCGCGATGCCGACGATTCACGGTCGCGCCCTCGCCAAGCTCGAGATCCATCAGCGGACGCACATGGACCCGATCCGCCCGCCGAAGACGAGCGACGTGGTGGGCTGCTGGCCCCTCGACGAGGAGTCCGGTCACGACGTGCGCGACGTGAGCCCGGTTCGGCGCGATGGCACGATCGTGAACCGCGGCACGTGGATGATCGGCGGTCCGCGCTACGCCGCCGCCACCGTCCCCCGCTTCGACCCCGCCTACGACCCCGATACCGACCCGAGTCGCGGACACGCACTGCGCCTCTCGCCCGACGACCTCTACGCCGTCGACTGGCCCGAGACGACCCGCATCACGATCCCCGACACCTGGGCGAGCGGCCTCTACGTCGCCCGCATCGCTCGCAGTACGGGCGACGACTACCACGCGACGTTCGTCGTCCGCCCGGCGCCAAACCGTCCGTCCGCGCGCGTGTTGGTCCTCGCGAACACGAACACCTGGCACGCCTACAACCACGCCCCCTTCGAGTCGCACTCGAGCGCCGCCCGCTACAGCTTCTACGAGCGCCACGACTCGAGCGGCGTCCCCGCCTATCAGCTCGGGCTCGACCTGCCCTGGCCGAGCGCCGACCCCTACCTCGAGTACCCGACGGGCTCGGGATACGGCCACCTCGTCCGTGCGGAGCGCGCGCTGCACGTCTGGCTCGAGCAGGGCGGCTACGACTACGACATGATCGGCGACGCCGACCTTCACGCCGACCCCACCTGGCTCGCCGACTACCCGGTCGTCTTCGTGACGGGCCACAGCGAGTACTGGAGTCGAGAGGCGTACGAGGCGCTCGTCGCCTACATCGACGCGGGCGGGCAGGTGATCGTCGCGTCCGGGAACACGATGTTCTGGCGGGTCACGCTCGAGGACGACGTGATCGAGTGCCGCAAGCTGCCGATGTCGGTGAACAACTACCAGCCGGTGCCCGTCGGCGAGGTCTACCATACGCACGACCATCGCCGCGGGGGGCTCATGCGCGAGGCCGGCCATCCCGCATGGCAGGCAATCGGAATCGAGTGCATCGGCTTCGGCGGCACGCCCGTCGCCTACGAGGTCCAGGACCCGGGCCACCCCTTCTTCTGCGAGCCCGAGCTGGTCCCGGTCGCTCCCGGCGACGAGCTCGGCGGACGCAGCGTCGTGGGCCATGAGTATGATGTGAGCCTCGCGCGCATCCCGGGTGCCCCCTCCGTCGTGATGACCTCGCCGCCACACGTTCTCGCCCACGGCGTAGCCAACGTTCGGCGCCTCAACTACGAGGCGGGCTGGGTCGCGCAAACCGGACGGGACGAGGTGATCAGCGAGATCGTCGACTGGTCACGGCTCGGCGGAGGCCGCGTGCTCGCCGCGGGCTCGATCGCGGCGGCCAACGGGCTCCACGCGGACCCGAATCTCGCCTCGATGTTCCGCAACGCCCTCGACCAGATGGGCGTCGGCTTCCGACTGAACGTGCTCGCGGTCGACGCCGGAGGCGTGCTGCTCGGGCACTGGCACGATGGTCGGGATTGGGGACCGGGCGGGGCCGGCTGGCGCTCGATGGGCGCGGGCTTCGATCCGTCGTCGAGCGCGGCGGGTGTCATGTACGCACCCGATCGACTCGGCGTGGTCGCGATCCGGCCGAACGGCGAGGCGGCCTACCGCCACTGGAACGGAAGCACGTGGAGCGGCTGGTCCAATCTGGGAGGCGACTTCGTCGGTCGCCCCGCGATGGTCGCCTGGGGTCGCAGCCGCCTCGAGATCTTCTGCCGCCACCGCGACGGGCGCCTCCTGCAGAAGACCTGGACCGGCTTCAGCTGGACCGGCTGGCAGGACCTCGGCGGGGAGCTCGCGAGCGATCCCGCCGCGATCGTCTGGGAACGCGGCCGACTCGCCGTCGCCGCCCTCGATCGCTCGGGTCGGCTCGTCTACAAGTGGTGGCAATCGGGCATCGGCTGGCAGCCCGGTCCTCAGGACTGGATCGACTTCGGCGGGACCTTCGCGCAGGCGCCGACCCTCGTCGCCTGGGGAGGCAACCAGATCGACCTCTTCGCCGTCGACGCGACGGGTCGGGCCCGGGTCGACCGCTGGGACGGCAACGCCTGGTCGGGCTGGATCGATCTGGGCGGTGACCTCGGTAGCCCCATCGCGGTCGCCGTCCGCGAGGGCGAAGCCATGAGCATCTTCGCGCGCGATCGCAGCGGCCAGCTCGTCGCGAAGTGGTGGGACGGCAGCGCGTGGGGACCGGCGCCGCTCGCCTGGCAGTCCCTCGGCGGAGACCTCGTCGGCACTCCGTCCGTCGCCGCGTGGCGGGGGCGACAGGTCGAGGTCGTGGCGACGGCGCGGACGGGGCGGGTCCAGCACCTGGGTTGGGACGGCGTGCGCTGGAGCGCCTGGCGCACGCTCGCCACGGGCACCGTCGCTTCGAGCCCCACGATCTTCTCCTGGGTCTCGTCCGTCGGACGCGGCGCGGTGTGAAGCGACCGAGGACGAGCAGGCGTCGCTCGAGCTCCTGCTCGATCGGATCCTCTACACGATGCAGACGGTCGTCGACCAGAACCGGAGCCTGCCGATGGACGAGGAAGTGCTCGACGCGACGATCAGCGGCGGCGCGCACCGAGCGCTGCCAGCCCTAGGCCGAGCAGCAGGGCCGTCGACGGCTCGGGAATCACCGCGCGGAACGCCACGCTCTCGATCTGCCGTGGCGGCGTCGCCCAGCCGGTGATCACTCGGCCGTCGTCCGAGACGTCGAGTACCTCGAAGAGATCCCAGCCCTCGAGACCGGTCACGCCGAGGAACACGAGGACGTCGCGCGCGCGCCGCCACTCGCCCCAGGCCTCGGTCCAGATCACACCGGTATCGGGGCTCCAGTTCGAGCGCCCGACGACCACGGAACCGTCACCGGAGACGCCGAAGGGCGTCACGTTCGCTTCGACCACCGGTCCGAACGGCGAGAAGAGCCGGATCGAGCGGCCGAGATCTTCCATCCCGCCGGCTTCCGTCCAGCGAAAGGCTTCCTTCGGCTCGAACGACGAGGACCCTGACGATCCGGAGTCCCCGACGATCGTCGTGCCATCCGCGGAGATCGCGAAGGCTCGGCTGAAGTCGCGGCCGGGGGTCGTTCCCAGGCGTTGGATCCCGCCGGACTCGGTCCAGCGGTACGCCTGGGACGGATCGGAATTCGAGTCCTGCAGGATCCCGGCGACGACCTGGCCGTCGTCGGAGAGGCCCCGCCCGACGAGGCTCCCGTCGAAACCCGTTCCCGCACGAAGCGCGCGGGCGCCGTTCGTCTCGTCCCAGAGGAAGGCACCGAGCGACGGCCCCGTGAAGGCAGACGAGTCGTTGCCGAGTACGACCGAACCGTCACGCGAGGTCGCGATCGCTCCGGTGAAGGAAGCCGAGGGCTGCGGTGCCACGAAAGTGACCGAGCCATCCGGCTCGAACCGTGCCGCTCGATCGTCGAACTCCCCGACGAGCGTGGAGCCGTCGCCGCTCACGCCGAACGCGACCGACGTGAAGGGAGCGGGATCGACCGCCGTTCCCAGTGGCGTGGGACCGACGCCCACATCCCATCGACCGGCCTGGCGCTCGAACGTCGTCGGGTCGACCAACGACCCGCCGACCGTCGTGCCATCCCCCGAGATGTCGAGCATGGCCTGCCGGGTGCCGACGCTGAGGGACGGGGCGAGGGGGAGGATCTCGAAGCTCGCCTGGGCGCGGCCGAGGGCCGGCAGGCCGATCAAGAGCCCGAGGGTCAGTCCGACGATACGGACGAAAGTCGAAAAGCGAGGGATCGCGCGCACTGGTTGCTCCCGAAACGTGACCGGCTCCGAGAGGGAAGTGGGCGATTCCCTACCGACGTGGCTCAGATTCGCGCGACATCTCCAAGAAGTCGGAGCTGTGCGTCATTCCGCTCGCTGACGCGCCCGTCGCCGACGAGATCGGACTCGTTGGTTTCGACCGCGACGGCTCATCGCCGCCAGGGCGAGCACGAACGGGGGCGCGAAGATCAGCAGGCTCCGACCGGACGCCCTCACGACTGTTCCGCGGCCCACCCATCCGGCGTGAACGTCTTCATGCTGAGCGCGTGGATCTCGGCGCCCATCCAGTCGTCGACGACGCCGTAGACGAGTTGCTGAGACTTCACCCGGTTCAACCCGTCGAACTTCTCCGAGACGATCACGGCGCGGTAGTGCCCGCCGCCATCCCGCGCGCCGACGTGGCCGGCGTGCAGGTGGGACTCGTCGACCACCTCGACGTGGGTCGCTTCGAGGGCGTCGCGGAGACGCGCTTCGAGGGCGGAGGCTTCGATCGCCATGGCGGTTCAGTCCTTCGCTTCCGGCGGATGGAGGTGACAGTGGTAGTTGATCCTCTCGAGCGCATCCATCGCCTCCGCGAAGGGCTCGTCCGGGATCACGGCCACTCGATGGGGCTCGGGGTCGATCAGGCGGTAGAAGTCGATGTCCTGCTCGGCGCAGGCGACGACCGTCGACATGTAGGACGCGGGGAAGACGAAGTTCCGCTCGGGCTCGCTCATCCGACCCTCCTTGTACGCGTCGACCTTCGCCTGACAGAAGCCCTTCGTCGTCGCCTCGCTCTTCTTCATGGCGGCCGCGACCTCGGGATCCGTTTGCTCAAGACGGTTCACCCGGAGGCCCGCCAGCTCTTCGATCAATGGCCCCTTCTGGAATCCGAGCTCGCCGAACTCGCAGAAGAGCTTCCGCGTCTCCTCGTCCTCTACCTGGTAGAGGAAATTCGAGAGATACCGCCACGTCGCCAGACTCAGGTTGTTCATCGCCCGTGTATTCCGCACGGTCGCGACAACGACCTCCGGTTGGGAGTCACCGCTGAGCTGCTCGAGCGCCAGCGAGGCCGTGTCCGAGAGGCGCCTGGCCTCCATCACGAGCGTCCCCGCCGATCCCGTCAGCAGGCACGACAGATAGGCCTCCATCGACCCATAGCGAGTCTTCACGTCGCCCTTCTTCTGGAAGTGCGCGTCGCACGCGGACCGGCTCGGAATCTCGGGCATGGGCGTCGCCGCCAGAACGGGCCCCGCCGCGATCAGCACGATCGAGATCGCGAGAACGTTCTGCATCGCTCCTCTCTCCTTTGGGATCACTCCGCAAATCTCAGTCCTTGGGCAGACCCAAGATCCGCTCGGCAATCTTTTCCGAAACGATCACGGCGCGGTAGTGCCCGCCGCCGTCCCGCGCGCCGACGTGGCCGGCGTGCAGGTGGGACTCGTCGATCACCTCGACGTGGGTCGCTTCGAGGGCGTCGCGGAGACGCGCTTCGAGGGCGGTTGCTTCGATGGCCATCGAACTCTATCCAGAGTCGCTCGGGGCGCTTGGTGAAACGTGAGGTCGAGAACGATGTTCGCTGGGGGAGCTTCGCTTTGCCAGCGGCTTTGTTCAAGCGCTCGGGCGCGCAGCCGTCCTCACTTCGGCGATATCGACCCTCTGCGTTTCCACGGGCGCCAGGTGGAGCCGAATCCTCGCGTTCGGGTCGCCGATCCCCATGAGTCGCGGAAGGGCATGGGGCAGCATTCTCCAGCGTGCGCGGAAGCGGTCGAAAGGCCGCCCGCATTGGCCGGCCTCTCCCCCGTCGCGGGAGAGCTCGCCCCACAGCCGGCCGGTCCAGGCATGTCTCGAGGCCAGGACGGAGGGTGGCAGCGTGCTCCTCGCGCGTGCCCCAAAATCTGGGAGCCGGCGGACGCGGCTGCGAAGGCGGAGCGTGGGGAGAGTCTGTCGTACCCGCTGGCGGTCTACCCGCCCGATCTCAATCGCGATCCGTCGGACCAGAAAACCAACGTCCTACCGGGCGCGAAGCCGCGGCCCCCCTGTCGCCAGACCACCAGAATGACTTCAGAGCTCACACGGCGCAGTCGCTCCCGTCGCGTCGGCGCACCAGAGACCCGAGGGACCGGGTGTCGACGGATTCGACGTGAAGTAGCTGTGGAAAGTCGGGTAGTCCGCCGTGGTGACAACGGTGTCGCCGTTGAAATCCGCCGCCTGACAGATCGGATCCGTCGGCGGCAGATTCCCGACGAAGCAGTCATTGAAGGGTGTGAAGTCCTGCGTTGTCGTGTGTGTATCCTGATTCAGATCGGGATCGCATGCGTTTCCGATTCCATCCGCGTCTGCGTCGTACTGATAGATCCCTTCGGCATGCCCGTTGGCGATCGTCAAGCAGTTATCGACGTGATCCGGCACGCCGTCACGATCCCGATCGGGTGTCGACGCGTCCCGACGTACATTTCCGAAGAGGTTCCCCCAGGTTGGGCCGGCCGCGCGCCCCGGGCCGTCGAGCGAGTACACCGAGACATCCGTCTTGGTCGTGAGGTCCGCGGCGACGCTCGCTGAGGCGATCACGAGCTCCGGCGGGCCGCTGCCATCGACATCGCCTACCGCGAACCGAGCCAGGTGCCCGCCCAACGCCGGCGTGTGCCTGCGGAAACCACCCTGATAGAGCGTTCCGTCTCCGTTCAGGACTTCGACGAAAGTCTGAACGGTCGTAGTGAGAGCCGTCGATCCGTACCCGAACGGAATCTGTGGCGAGCTCTCACCGAGGTAGAGCACCTCATCGCCTGGCACCGAATCCACGTCCGCAGCGCGGAGCTCACGCACGAATGAAGCCCGATCAGTCACCGCGACCGGCCAGCCAGAGACAACACCGGCCCCGCTTCCGTCCACGTCGATCGCAACGAGTTCGCGTATGCCCTGTGTGAAGTCGTTGGACGAATAGACGATTTCGAAGTCACCGTCGTAGTCGAGATCCGCGAGCGCGATGGCGACGATGTTCGTGTTCGTGTCAGGCATCGGTCGCGGAAAACCGTTCACGAGAGTGCCGTCATGGTGATAGGCCTGAAGTGCGTAGGGCTCTAGTCCGGTTACGGAGTCGTTCTTGCGCTGCGTATAGAAGATCAGCTCGAGATCCTCGTCGCCATCGACGTCCGCGCTCGACAACCAACGAACCGCTCCGCCGTCTGGCAGTATGGTGGTCTCGGTCGCAAGCGTTGCGCCATCCAGAATCTGAATCCGACCGGGGTTGGTGTGCGTTCCGGTCGGGAACGGCCGGTCGGTCACGGCAATCTCGAGCGTTCCGTCCCGATCGAGGTCAGCCACCGTGCGGAAACGGGTCTGCTCGGAATCGGCGAGACCCGGGCCGAGATCCCGGTCCGCGACGACGCTACCGCTCTCGTCGTGGAGCACGATTCGATTCTCGGCGAGATGGAGCGGACGCGGAAGAATGGTCGGACTCACGATCGGTCCCGTCAGGTCATATCGAATCAGGCCCACGAGAATCCGCTCGTCGCCGGAATCGGAGGTGAAGAAGATCGGCGTCTCGTGATCCACCATTCGATAGTTCGGATCGTCATGTCTCGTCAGGAACTGGAAATAGTCCGCGCCGTCGTTGTAGCCGGGCGAGGAGAATCCCGGCGTGATCGAACCATCGTTCGCCGAAGCATAGATGTCGCCGAAACTCTTCCAGATGACGTCATTCGTCGAGTCCCCGTCGAGGTCGCCGAGCACCGGCTGTGAGGTGCGGAACTGAACGAACTGGCTATCACCGGTTCCGTCCGCCAGCAGCTGCAGGTAGGTCCCATCCCCTTGCCATGCCGAGACGAGCGTCGGAACGCCAGAGTAGAAGCCGGATGAGAGGGCTTTCGGCCAACTGGTGCCAAGCGTCACGATCTCGTCATCGCCGTCGTCATCGATGTCGCCCACTGCCAGTTCCGGCACGTAGACGCTCTCGGCGGCCGTCTGAGGCCATCCCGGCTTCTGGTCGTCCCCCACGACGACTGCGACGTAGTCGAGGAACTCCCCGTCCTGCCAGAATCCGTCGCCGTCCAGGTCACCCAGGAGTCGGAGTTCGACGAGATCCGAGGCGTCGACGTCGATTCCCATCGACGCGAGGTTGACCGGATGCGTAAACGGACCGCCAGCGCCCGTAGCGACCTGCTGCCAGGGGCCGTCGTCCCATCGCACGTCGATCGCATAGGGCTGTACCGCATCGCCGACGACGTCGAAGGTCGCACTCGACGCGATTCGATTGCCCGGGGACGTGATCTCGCCGTTCGCTACGACCAGCGGCAGAACGCTCTCGTCCGTGAACGTGGTCCCGTTGCCGGAATCCGCCGTGACCGTAAGCGTGACGACCGGAAACGTGAAACTCACTTGTCCGAACTGAGTGATGTAGGTATCCGCAAGGGTGGTCGTGTCGAGCGGGATGGTGAAGCTCGACGAGGTCGGACTCGTATCGCTGTAGAGAATCGTCGTCGCGCCTGTAGCCGGGTCGAACAGGGTCAGCTCGATCGTCTGGACCGTCGACGAACCCGTCTCGAACTCGATATCCACGGTGCCTCCCACCGTCGCGAAGGCTACCGGAGCGGTGATACGCACGTTGTCGATGTTGAGATAGGTCGAACTCTCGACGATCTCGGCTTGGTCCCAAACCGAGAGTCGCGCCACGGCGGGACCATCTGGCAGCGCGTTCGAGTCGAATGCGGCCTGAAGCGGTCCGGGCGACCAGGTCCAGCTCACCCACCAAGGATCGAAGGTTGCGGGCTCTTCGCCTACGCCGACCTCGAACTGCGCGTTGTGAAGCAGCGTGCCGTCTACGCTTCCGTCGAGGACAACGATGCCGTTGACGTTCCGATCGACGGGCGTCTCCAGGATCACCTCGCTCACGCTCGGGAAAGCCAGCGCGTCATCCGCGTCGATTCGACCAAAGCCCAGGGCCGGCGCGATCGGAGCGGATTCGAGTCGCAGCGTCTGGCGAACCTCCTCGTTGGAGATCAGAGGGTCTTGCGCGACGAGCAGGGCTGCGAGGCCGGCCACGTGCGGCGCTGCCATCGAGGTACCGCGATAGCGGATGTAGTCCTGACCGACGACGTACGTCGATTGCGGATTCGTCAGGCTCGGACCGGAGACGAGCGAGAGGATGTTCAGCGTGGTGGGGTCCTGGATCGTCCCGTCCCCGCCGCCGGGCGCAGCCACGTCGACGAGGACACCGGAGTTCGTGAACGCGGTGGCCGCATCCGTAGGCGTCGAAGCAGAAACCGTCACGGTCTCCGCCATGTTCTGCGGGCTCGCCTGGCTCGCGGACAGAGAGTCGTTGCCGGCCGCGAATACGACGATCGTGTCGAGCCCGTGGGCGAAGCGAACGGCGTCCTCGACCACCGGATTCACCGGGCATCCCTGGCAGCCCCAACTGTTGTTGATGACGCGTGCACCCATGTTCGTCGCATAGACGATGCTCTGGGCAAGGCCGTAGATGTTGCCGGACCCGCCCGCATCCAGACCACGAACACCCATGACCTGTGCTTCAGGAGCCACGCCGACGATTCCCGTGGCGTTGTCCGCGACGGCCGCGATCGTACCCGCGACATGCGTGCCGTGACCGCTCACATCGAGCGGATACGCCTCGTTGTCGTCTTCCGCGTCGACGTAGTCGCCGTCTCCGTTCCCGTCTCGCGATCGCACGAAGTCGAAGCCGTAGAAGTCGTCGATGTAGCCGTTGCCGTCGTTGTCGATCCCGTCGATCTCGTTCGGCTCGATCACTCCGCTCGAGTCGAGGTCCTCTCCTGGATTCACCCAGGCGTTCGCGGCGAGATCCGGATGGTCGAAGTCCACTCCGGAGTCGACCACCGCCACCACGACGCCCTGGCCAAGCGTCGTATCCCAGGCCGTCTCTACGTCAATCTGATCGAGGCCCCAGAGATCCCCCTCCGTCTGGCCCCACGCCCCACTCGTCCCGAAGTAGGGGTCGTTCGGCACGTAGCTCGCACGCGCGATGTAGTTCGGCTGCGCCCACTCGATGTCCGGGTCGCTCGATAGATCGGCGACCGCTGCGTGCACCGCCTGATCGCGCCTCAACTCCAGAAGGAAGATTCGATCGAGACCCACGCGGTCGGCGAGCACGTTCGCAGACTGCGTACGCCGCGCGGCCCAAGGCCCGCGCGGCATGGTCGCTGACATCGCCTTCAATCCGGCGCGCCTGGACTTCTTCGCCAACCGATCCTTGAGCCGCTGCCGCACGGGCGCATCGAACTGGCCCGACCGGCGCGCTCCCCGCGCGCGCGGGCCGCGCTCGATCGCCTCTGCACGGACCTTGATGATTACCTGTCCCGGCACCCAGCGGCGATCCGACGGGTTGGACGAGACCATCTCGGGCTCCAGGTCCGGTACGCCGGCCGGATACGTCGGCGGATTCAGCACTTCTTCACCACCACCCGCAACGGGCTGATCGGAACCTCCGTCGAAGAGTTGCGCCCCGGCGGCGCTCGCGATCGAGAAGGACATGATCAGGACCAGACAACGGCGAATGAACGTGATCGGCATCGGCCGACTCCCTTCTGATCGGAATCCCGATCTCTCGCGTACGTTGGCGGGCTCAGCGGTGCCGGATCATCGAGCGACCGACACGTGCTGAACTGTTCCGAGGGTCACGAACGACTGAACCCGTCCATCGATCTTCGAGCTTGGATGTTAGGTCCACGTTTAGCCGTGCATGCCGCGTACAGTCAAGAGTGTCGGAAGTCGATTCGATCACATTTCCGGTCCACTCCGAACCTCTTCCGAAGGCCTGACCGTTCCGATCCGAAACGCATCGCCATCAGAATCGATCTGATTGAACTCGCTTCACATGCGATGGCTCTGTCGAAATCAAGTGAACCAGTCGGAGCGAAATTGGAATCGAGAAGCGCGCGATCAGGGCGAGCAGCTCGGCCAGTGCTTCCGCGTCTTCGATGAAGAGAACGCGCCGCGCTCGTGCCCGGGATGCGTCGTGTCCGCGCGTGGCGCCCCTGCCGATCGTCGATGGATCTTCGACGGCCGCACCGTCCGGGCGCGTGCGCTCCTCCACCCTGCGAGAGAGGAGAGGCAGCGCGATTCCATCCGTCGATCTCTGAAAGAGACATGAACGCATCCTGACGATCGTCGCGAACGCTCGCGCTGGGCGTTCCCCTACAGCCCTTGGTGCAGGATCGAGCGGGATCGAATCGAGAGCGCACACCCGTGTGAGTGCACCCAATGCCTGGACCGCGCTCACGCGATGGAGATGGCGCTCTGGAGGCCCCCGGCACGGTTGCCCTCGGACGCTGCTCGCACCTCCGCTCCGCGACCGCCGACACGAGACTGCTGTCGCGTCGGAAGCGGCCACGTGGGATGTCCCGCCGGTAGCGATTGTCCTCAGTCGCCCCGCTTCGAGGTGTCCGCTCAGCGTGCGCCTCGCAATCCGATCGGAAAAGGTGACCAGCGAGACAGTTCGGCTTGACCGCGCGACGTACTCTGCCCCCATCAATCTCTTCGAGCGCTTCTCGACGTCTCCCGGGAAGCGCCCAGCCCACGACGAAGGGAGTCGTCCAATGGAACGTTCGTGCCGAATGCGCCTCAGAGGGGTCTCTTCCTATTCGATCGCGATCCTGCTCGTGCTTGTCGCGCCTGCGGCGGAAGCCCTCGAGCTTTCTCCCATCCGGTCCGCCCCTGATGATCAAGTCGTCGAGCTCGTATGGAGCGGCGACCTGCCCGCCGGTCCCACTCGCACGCACTACCTGTTTCGGACCGACGACGGGCGTGCCACCTGGTCGCTTCTGACATCCCAGACTACGACGGATCCAGGAGGGAGCTACACGGACACGTCGGCAACTCAGGATTCGGACTACGAGTACGCCGTATGGAGCGATCTCAATGGCGGGACCACGTCGAACTACGAAACGTTCTCGCGGCCGTTTCCCCTCTTCGTCGACCCGACGACCGGAAAGTCCGTTCTCCAGCTGACCAATACGAATCGTTTCCCACTCGCCGGCGACAACTACGGCCTCTACTTCGAGTTCTCGAACTCGAACCGCGGCGATCAGATGATCTTCCGAAACATCACCGCAGGGGGAGCGGCTGGGCTCACGTACTACAAGCTGGATCTGAAGTCAGGCGCCCCGACCGCCCTCACCCCGACAGGCCACTGCAATATCGGCATCCTTCATACGGACTTCCTCTACGCCGCCTGCCGCGATTCGACTTCGGGACCCTACACGGAGATTCGGAGATACCCCCTGGGTCTCGGGGCGGCTCAGACGATCTGCAGCGTGACGGCCGGCACGGACGTCACGGGTTCTCTCGACGTGAATCGTGACGCTTCCTTCGTCGTCTTCACCGAGACCGAGACGGCGGGCCCGGATCTTCATCTGCAGAGCTGCACGATCGCCACGGGAGAGAAGACGCTTCAGTTCTCGCGCCCCAAGACGGAGACGCTCACCCACCTTCGCTTCCACCACACGAATTACAACATCTACTACTTCTACAATCCGACGCTGAGCGGCCTCAGCCGAATCGGGATGGGACGAATCCTCGAGAACGACCACGCCAATCTCTCGAGCACCGATCCGTGGTTGAGCGACACCACCCACCTGTTCGTCCACCCCTTCGACGACGCCGCGGGCTCGCTCTGGAGTGACGTCTTCCCGAACCGAAACAGTTTCTCGAATCTCCCATTCGACATCGTCCGGTTGACCCTCGACGGAACGACCAACCTCGGCAACGTGATCGCCTACAACCGCATCCAGGGGATCCCCGCAAACCTCTGGCAGAACCACTTCAATTCCGGACCGAGCGACCTCCAGTTCGTCGGGGACGGCTTGGGAAGCGTGTCCGTCGACTGCAGCGACAGCTTCATTCACGCGTTCACGCTCAATCCCTGGTTTTCTCAGGCGTCGTCTTGGACGCCGCTCGCGAGTGGAATCGGGACCTGCGACAACCCGCCTCCGAATACCGCGGACCAGGAGGCCAACGTCCACTACATCCAGGCGAAGCAGTGGGTGGTGTGGAGCGCGTACAGGAATCTCGACGCGACGCTCTCGGAGGGCAGCGTCGATCAGAATCTTTTCGCGGTGCCGCACGTCATCGTTTTTACCAGTGGTTTGATGGGGCCAGAAACTGTGAGACT
>JANSYR010000034.1 GCA_024742285.1 bacterium
GCGATCGCCAAGGGCCACACGACCTACGGCATGCAGACCTTCGACCAGTCCCTGATGGGGCACGTGAAGGCCGGCCTCGTGACCTACGAAGAGGCGCTCAAGCACGTCTCGAACCCCGACGACTTCGCGCTCCGCTTCCGGGGCATCGCCTCGACTTCCGACTCCGACTGGAACGAGTTCGCCGGCGACGGCGAAGAGAAGTCCGACGAGAAGCCCGACGACGGCGGCGGCGACTCGCTGCTCGACGACGACGATTTCAACATCGACCGTTTCTGAGCGCTCGCATCGCCGACGGACGGCCGCGAACCGGGCCCGCGATCGGCTGACGGACCGTCCCCGGCTCGGCTGACTCGCGCGACGCGGCGTCGCCCGCGATGCGGCCCGGGTCGGCAGGGGCTCGCGGAAGACCGGGGAAGTCCGTGCGGCGGCGCGCTGGCGCCGGGGAGCCGGCGACGGCGAGGCCGGCCCGACTCGCCGTGGAGGAGACGCGTCTGCTGCGGTGTCCGGTGCAAGAGGCGCCACCGGTCCCGATCGGCGTGTCTTCGTCGTCTGGATCGCGCGGGCCAGACAGGGAGGAAGGTGGCACGAAGAAGCGCTCGCTCGATCGAACGGGTGATTATGCCCACGATTGTCGGAGTTTTGCGACAATACACACTTTAGTGTAATTAGTTCTCAAAACCTAAAAGTTGTCGCTTCGATTCATCCTGTCGTAAAGCGCGTCGTTTCTTCGATTGTTCACCCTTCCTCTGGATCGTGCGTGTAGGATGGACTCGTCTTTTGGGAAGGAGATGTTCATGCTGTATCTGCGCGGCTTTTTCGCGAGTCTGAGCGCCGCCGCTTGTGTGCTGGTTTTCGCTGGCTCTGCCTACGCGGCCCTCGTCGACAACGGGTCGACCACGGTCGACACCGACACGAACCTCGAGTGGCTCGATCTGACCGAGACGCTCGGCCTGTCCTACGCGGACGCGCTCGCGAGTTCCTTCGTGACCGTCGACGGCTACCGATCGGCGACTTCGCTGGAGGTTGCGGAACTCTTCACCAATGCCGGCATGAGCGAGCAGGACAATCTTGCCCGTGAGGTCGACTTCGCCGCCGCCGCGGATCTGCTCAACCTGCTCGGTTGTACCCTCGCTCCGGCCGTCTGTGCGACGACTGCGAATCCGATCGGCACGGGCTACGCCGAGTGGACGCCCGGCACCGGCCGCCGTGCGCTCTACCGCACGGACAGCATCAACGGCGGGCGCGGTGCGGCCACCGTGGAGAGCAGCTTCCTCACGACTGCGAACCCGGAGATCGGTACGTACCTCGTGCGCATCGTGCCCGAGCCCTCGACGGGTCTGCTCCTGCTGGGTGGACTCGCGGCGCTGAGTCGAACGCGGCGCGACGCCACGCGCGCCTAGACGCTCTTCGGCTCCGCGGCGCGGCAGGCCCGATCTGCCGTCGCGACCGCGGTTCGCCGAGGGACGCTCCGCCCACGGCCCAGTGCCCGGCGGCGCGGCGCCTTTGCCAGCGACGGCAGAGGCGGAAGCCCAGAGACCGATGCCGAGCCTCGACCGGGAACCCTGGTCGAGGCTCGGCTGCGTCTGGCCGCCGCCGGCGTTCCGTCTAGCGCCGCCGCCGTGCCATCACGGAAAGCGCGAACGATAGAGGAAGCACGGCGGCGAAGGCCGGCTCGGGCAGCCACACCGCGTCCACCTGCCGCGTCGCACCGTCGAAGAGGCCGGTGCCGTCGAGGAAGGTCGTGGCCGACACGGTCCCCGCGATCTCGAGTTCGAAGACGTCGCCGTCGTCGGAGGCGTAGGCGAGGCCGGCGATCGCGCCCGTGCCGGCCGTGCGGACGGAAACCAGCAGGTTGCCCGTCTCGTCGTCGTAGTGCAGGGCATCGATGTCCTGGTTGGCCCCGGTGAACAACGTGGCCTCGTCGAGACCCATGTAGAGTCCGGCGGTTTCGTCGACCGGGTCGACCTGGACGACGTCGCCGTTCTGGAATGCGAACCCATACACCTCGGCGGAAAGCGACGTCGAGATCAGGAGGTCGCCGTTAGGAAGGATCGAGAGCGCATCGATATCGGGCGCGGTCCCCATCAGATCGTCACCGTCGAAGAAAAGGCTGTAGCCGCGACCGTCGTATTCGATCACGTCGCCCGGACCGAAGGTGACGCCGCCCAGAAGAACCGCCGTCGTGGTCGAGAAGATCAGGCTGCTCGTCGGGAGGAAGTGGTAGGCGTCGATGTCCTCGGCCGGCGGTAGCTCCGCCGTGATGACTTTCGGCGTTTCGACGGCGGCGACGTCGCTGGCCTCGAGCGGCAGACCCCCGATCGTCTCGACGGTCGGTTGGCCGGCCGCGACGCCGAACGAGACGACCGTGTCGGCGGCTCCCGGTAGGGCGTTCAGCGTAAACGTTGCAGCGAGGACGATCCCCGTCGTCCAGGAACTCGTTACCCAAGTACTCTTCGTCGTCATCGGATGCCCCTCTCTTGCTGGCCGGATGCCCGGCGAGACAGGATCGAGCACGGTCGTCGCGCATTTCGATCCGCGATTCGTCTGTACGATCCTCCACTCCATGCGCCGGTCGTCGGACCGGCAATCCCGCGCTGCGAACCCCTCCGCGACGCGCTCTGCGTGCTCGAAGGGGCGTCCAATCGTCCGCCGATCGCCCCGCTCAGGGGGAACGAATCGGGTCGAACGAATCGCTTCCGCAAGTAATCCACCGGGCGCGCAGCCGGTCAATGGACAATCCAAACGAACGTGTCGCACGGGTCGGATGTTCCGATCGGAAAGCCAGCGGGCGCCCATGCGCTCTCGGCGACGTTGTTAGGCGAAACGTCTGCGCGCCGACTGTCGGGGCGAAGTCGCGCAGGAGGCGAACCGCAGCCGGACGCGGAACGGCCGGCCCGGACACCCCTCCCGGGGTACATCGACCGGCCCGGATGGACGCGGTCTCACGAGCAGGCTCCTTTCACGCGTGAACGAGCCGGTCGTCGAGGGGCGCGCCGCCCGTCGAGGTCCGGGGACGACCCGGTCTCCCGCGGCGCCTCGCAGTGCCAGCGGAGCCTGCGGCCTCCGCCCTCGTCGCACTCGGGCTTTCGCAGCTCGTCCGTGCTGTCGCCGTCCTCGGGCGCGAACTCACCATGCCGTCGCCAGCCTCGACGTGCGCCACCCTCGACCTGCGCCACCCTTGACCTGCGCCACCCTTGACCTGCGCCACCCTCGACCTCCGCCAGATGGGTGCGGCCGTGGTCCGATCGGGTGAAGGCGTCGACGGGATCCTTGGCCGTCGGTTCGAGATCCGATCGAAGCGGGGGATCGGGCCGACGAGGAGCTCGGTGCGCGGGTCGCGGGTGACGACGGACGAGCTTCGTGCAGGCGGCGGCGCACACCCGAAAGGATCGGCTTCGAGGGCCGAAAGAATCTAGACTGGCCCCGCTCCGGACCGAACCGGAGAGAGGCGTGCTCCGTTGCCCGATTCGAACTCCGCTTCCTCCGGTGCTCCGCCCGCAGCCCCCACGCGCGGGCTCGGCGACCTGCTGAAGATCGGCACGCCGCTCGGGCTGCTCGTCGTGATCGGCTTCGTGATCGCCTATCGCTTCGTGGATCCGGCGCCGCCGGCCCGGATCGTGATGGCGACCG
Source organism: bacterium (assembly GCA_024742285.1). NCBI lineage: Bacteria > bacterium. The sequence goes on from JANSYR010000034.1 coordinate 3,631, forward strand.
GCGAGGCCGGTGGCGCGTACGCGACCTTCGGCGAGGCCTACCGCCGGCGACTGGGGGAGTTCGACGTCGAAGTCGTGCTGCGCGAGACCGCGGGAAGCGCGGAGAGTCTCGGCCTGCTCGGCGCCGGCGAGGTCGACGTCGCCTTCGTGCAGGGGGGCGTGGCGACCGACGCGGATCGAGCGGTCGTGGAGAGCCTGGGTAGCCTCTTCTTCGAGCCGCTCTGGATCTTCCTTCGCGAGCGGGAGGGCGCGCTCCGGCTGACGGACCTCGCGGGGCTCCGGATCGCCATCGGTCCGGAGGGCAGCGGGACCCGTGCGGTCGCCTCGGAGCTGCTCGCGCGCAACGGCGTCTCCGGGCCGTTCGCGTCGGGGGATCTGGCGACGAACGTCGCCGCGCTCCTTGCCGGCGACCTGGACGCGGTCTTCCTGGTCGCAGGCGCCGATTCCCCCGTCGTACGCCGCCTGCTCTCGACCGAAGGAATCACGCCCTTCTCGTTCCGGCGGGCGGAGGCCTATACCCGGACCCACCGTTTCCTCGCCCACGTGACCCTCCCGGAAGGCATGGTCGACTACGCGCGCAACCTGCCCGCCGCGGACGTCGAGCTGGTCGCCCCGACGGCGAATCTGGCGGTACGGGACGGTCTGCACCCGGCGCTGGTGGACCTGCTCGTCCAGGCCGCGTCGGTGGTCCACGGCGAGGGCGGCGTCTTCGAGGAGCCCGGGGCCTTCCCGACGCCGCGCGCGATCGATCTGCCGCTCAACCCCGAGGCCCACCGCTTCTACGAGTACGGGCCCCCTTTCCTCCAGCGCTACCTGCCCTTCTGGCTGGCGACCCTCGTCGACCGGCTGAAGGTCATGCTGATTCCGCTGATCGCGCTCCTGATTCCGGTGTTTCGACTCTTTCCCCCGATCTACCGCTGGCGCGTCCGCTCGCGCATCTACCGCTGGTACACCGAGCTGCGGGAGATCGACCCGCGGAACCGGACGGGCTTCGATCTCGAGCAGGCGATCAAGGAAGCCCAGCGGATCGAGCGGGAGGTCGCCGAGGTGGAGGCCCCGGCCTCGTACGCGCAGGAGCTCTACGACCTCCACCTCCATCTCGAGTTCGTCCAGCGCCAGCTGGCGGAGCGCCGCCGGACCACGAACGCGCCGGACTGAGCGGCGAAGGCGCCGGAAGGGCGGCGCCGAATCCCCGTCCCGAGGCCTTCCCGCTATATTCCGGCCGCCGTGAACCGCGGCGAATCGCCCCGTTGGCGACCGCGCGGCCCGGTTCCGCGCGCTCGAGTGGAGCGCGTCCGGTCGTCCGTCCATCTGCCCAGCGCGCCGTACCGCCACGATACCGCCAGACAGGCCGCCAGAAGAGGGTTGCCCCATGTCCCTCCCGTCCCGGGAGATTCGAGAGACCTTCCTCCGCTACTTCGAGGAGAACGGCCACCGCCGTGTGGCGAGCGCTTCCCTCCTGCCGGAGTCCGACCCGACGCTCATGTTCGTGAATGCCGGGATGGTGCCCTTCAAGCGGCTCTTCCTGGGCGAAGAGACCCGTGACTACACCCGCGCGACGACCTCCCAGAAGTGCATGCGCGTCTCGGGCAAGCACAACGATCTCGAGAACGTCGGCCGCACGCCGCGCCATCACACGTTCTTCGAGATGCTCGGCAACTTCTCTTTCGGGGACTACTTCAAGGAGGAGGCGATCGAGTACGCGTGGTCGCTGCTCACCGAAGGCGTCGGCTTCTCGCCCGACGATCTCGTCGTGTCGGTCTTCGAGGACGACGACGAGGCCTACGACATCTGGAAGGACCGGATCGGGCTGCCCGAGTCCAAGCTCTATCGCCTCGACGAGAAGGAGAACTTCTGGTCGATGGGCGACACCGGGCCCTGCGGTCCGTGCTCGGAGATCCACTACGACTGGGGCGAGCTCGCGGAGCACCCGAACGACGACCCGTCGAGCGAGACCGGCCGCTTCATGGAGATCTGGAACCTGGTCTTCATGCAGTTCAACCGGGACGCAGACGGAACCCAGACCCCGCTGCCCAAGCCGTCGATCGATACCGGCGGCGGGCTCGAGCGCTGGGCGGCCGTCCTCCAGGGCAAGCGCTCGACCTGGGAGTCGGACTCCTTCACGCCGTTGATCGCGCGGGCGGCGGAGCTCGCGAACGTCGTGCCCGGGGCGAGCGACGAGACCGACGTATCGCTCCGCGTCGCGGCGGATCACGCGCGCGCGCTCACGTTCCTGATCGGCGACGGCGTGCTGCCGAGCAATGCGGGGCGCGGCTACGTGCTCCGGCGGATCCTGCGGCGAGGCTCCCGGCACGGGAAGCTCCTCGGGCAGGACACGCCTTTCCTCCACGGCGTCGCCGACAAGGTGATCGACGAGATGGCGGAGGCGTATCCCGAGCTCGTCGACCGCCGCGCCTACATCACCGACCGCATCAAGCGCGAAGAAGAACGCTTCCTCGAGACCCTCACGAAGGGGATGGATCTCCTCGACGGCGAGATCGAGGAGCTGAAGGGGAAGGGTGCGACGACCCTGCCCGGCGACACGGTGTTCCGGCTCTACGACACGTTCGGGTTCCCGGTCGACCTGACCGCGGACATCCTCGTCGGTCACGGGATGACCCTCGACCAGGGCGGCTTCGACTCCGCGATGGAAGAGCAGAAGGCGCGCGCGCGGGCCTCCTGGAAGGGCAGCGGCGACACCGCGGTCCAGGAGGTCTATGGCCGGATCGCGTCGGACGTCGAGACGACCTTCCGCGGCTACGAGGCCCTCGACCTCGAGGCGCCGATCACCGCGATGCTCTCGGGCGGCGAGGCGGTCGCGAAGGCGAACGCGGGCGACGAGATCGAGCTCGTCTTCGAAGAGACGCCTTTCTATGCGGAGAGCGGCGGTCAGGTCGGCGACCAGGGGCGGATCACCACCGACTCCGGCGTCGTCGTCGTGCGCGACGTGCAGAAGCCGGTGGCGGGGCTCTTCGTGCATCAGGGCGTCGTCGAGTCCGGGGAGGTCGCGGTCGATCAGGAGGCGCGCCTCGCGGTGGATGCCGCGAGTCGACAGGCGACGGTCCGCAACCACACGGGGACCCACCTGCTCCACGCGGCGCTGCGCGAGACCCTCGGCGAGCAGGCGATGCAGAAGGGTTCGCTGGTAGGACCCGAGCGCCTCCGTTTCGACTTCACTCACGACGCCCCGCTCACCCGGGAAGAGCTCGACGCGATCGAGGACCGGGTGAACGAGATGATCGAGTCGAACCAGGGCGGGCAGACCCGCGAGATGGACTACCCGTCGGCGATCAAGGCCGGCGCGATCGCGATCTTCGACGAAAAGTACGGCGACGAGGTTCGGGTCGTCTCGTTCGGGGACTGCTCGACGGAGCTCTGCGGCGGGACCCACGCGAAGGCGACCGGCGACATCGGTCTGCTCAAGATCGTCTCGGAGTCCGGGATCGCCGCGGGCGTGCGCCGGATCGAAGCGCTGACCGGCCTCGGCGCGCTCCGCCACATCCGCGAGCAGGAACGGCTCGCGACCGACGCGGCGGAGACGCTCAAGGTGCCCCTCGCGGAGCTGCCGGGTCGGGTCGGCCGGCTCGTCGAGGAGCGCAAGGAGGCGCAGAAGCAGATCGACGAGCTCCGCTCGAAGCGCTCGAGCGGCGGCGGGGCGGACGATCTCTTCGGAAGCGCCCGCGATCTCTCCGCCCACGACGGCGCGAAGGCGATCAGCGGCGTGGTCGAAGACGTCGACGCGAAGGCGATGCGGACGATGGTCGACGACTACAAGAACCGGCTCGGGACCGGCGTGGTCTGCCTCGCGGCGGCGGCAGGCGAGAAGGCGCTGATCGCGATCGGTGTGACGAAGGACCTGACGGGCTCGCTCAAGGCGGGAGACCTGATCCGCGAGGTGGCGGCGGTCGTCGGCGGCGGTGGCGGCGGTCGCCCGGACTTCGCGCAGGCCGGTGGCAAGGATCCGAGCAAGGTGGCCGACGCGATCGCCCGATTCGACGAGCTGGTGGGCGGATGAGCGGCGCGGAGCAGACTCCGCGCCCCGTGCCGCAGCCCTCGAAGGATGCGCTCTTCCGACCCGTGCGCCGTCGCACGCGCGTGGTGCACGTCGGCGACGTCGCGATCGGCGGCGACCACCCGATCGTCGTCCAGTCGATGACGAACACCGACACGATGGACACCGCGGCGACGGTCGAGCAGACGATCCGCCTCGCCGAGGCGGGTTGCGAGATCGTCCGCGTGACGGCGCCCTCGATTCGCGACGCGGAGAACCTGCGTGAGATCCGCAAGGCCCTTTCGGAGGCGAGGGTCGACGTGCCGCTCGTGGCCGACATCCACTTCACGCCGAATGCCGCGATGATCGCCGCGGACATCGTCGAGAAGGTTCGCGTCAACCCGGGGAACTACGCCGACAAGAAGAAGTTCGAGGTCCGCGAGTACGACGACGCCGAGTACGAGGCGGAGATCGCGCGCGTTCACGACCGCTTCCGCCCGCTGGTCCAGCGCTGCAAGCGCAACGGCGTCGCCCTGCGGATCGGGACGAACCACGGCTCGCTCTCCGACCGGATCATGAACCGCTTCGGCGATACGGCCGAGGGCATGGTCGAGAGTGCCCTGGAGTTCCTCGACGTCTGCGAGGACGAGCGCTTCCACGACGTCGTGTTCTCGATGAAGGCTTCGAATACCCAGGTCGCGATCCAGGCCTACCGCCTGCTCGCGGCGCGCCTCGAAGCGCGCGCGCCGGGCCAGCCTTCCTATCCCTTCCACGTCGGCGTGACCGAGGCGGGGGACGCCGAGGACGGCCGGATCAAGAGCGCCATCGGAATCGGGTCGCTCCTCGAGGACGGGCTCGGCGACACGATTCGGGTCTCGCTGACCGAGGACCCGGTTCGCGAGGTGCCGGTCGCGCGGGGGATCGCCGATCGCGCCGCACGGGTCGCCAAGGAACGGTCCGAGCGGAGCGGCGAGATCGACGTGCGCAGCGGTCCGACCCCGGACTACTTCGATCACACCAAGCGCGAGACGGACGCCGTCTCCTGGGCGGGGCTCGAGGTCGGCGGGGAAGCGCCGGTCCGGGTGGAGCTCGAGGTTCCGGAGGCCGGGACCGACCCCAAGGGCGCGGCGGCCCGTCTCGCGATGGATCTGGCGGCGTTGACGGACGTGGCCTGCGAATCGCTCCTGCTGGGCGCGGGGCCGGCCGACGATCAGGAGCTGTTCCGGAGCGAGCTCGCGAGTCTCGGCGTCGAGCTGCCGTGCGCGGTGCGGGTCGACTCGGCCAATGCAATCGCGTCGCTGGCCGGGAGGGGACTGTGCCGCGTCGTCGCGACGATCGACGCGCGCACCGCGTCCGACGCGCTTCGCGCGCTGACCGAAGCGAGCCGTTCGGCGGGCCTCGCGCTCGAGTGCGAGATCGAGGCCGCGGACCACGCGCTCCCGGACCTCGTCGCTCGCCTCGTCGAGGCGACGGGAGGCGACCTCGCGGCCATCAGCCTCGTCCCGTCGGCCTCGCTCCACGAAGTCCGCGTCCTCGTGGCCAGCCTTGCGGACCAGGAGCGGAGTCAGCTGCCGATCGTGCTCCGTCAGGCGGTCGAGGCCCCCGCGGTCGCGGGGCTCGCGGGCGCCGGGGTGCCCGAGGCGTCGCTGCTCGACGCGTCGGTCCGGCTGGGTGGGCTCCTGTGCGACGGGATCGGAGACCTGGTCTCGCTTCGCTCGGACGGCGGGGCAGCGGCCACGGTCGATCTCGCCTACCGCGTGCTCCAGGGCGCGCGTCAGCGGACGACGCGGACCGAGTACATTTCGTGTCCCTCGTGCGGTCGGACCCTCTTCGATCTGGAGGAGACGACGGCGAAGATCAAGGCGCGCACGGACCACCTCTCGGGCGTCAAGATCGCCGTGATGGGTTGCATCGTGAACGGCCCCGGCGAGATGGCGGACGCGGACTTCGGATACGTCGGCTCCGGCGTCGGCCAGGTCACCCTCTACGTCGGCAAGGAAGTCGTCGCGCGGGCCGTACCCGAAGTGGAGGCGACCGACCGTCTCGTCGACCTGATTCGCGAGCACGGCGCCTGGGTCGACCCCGCCTGATCCGGATCAGCGCGCGAGGGCGCTGGGCCTAACGGTCGTCTTCGAACCAGCTGCCGGGAGACGCGACGTTCGGCAGCTCGTCTTCGAGCCCTTCGAGATGGGTGGAGCGCAGCTCGTCGACCAGGGCCACGCTCCGCGCGCCGTCCGTCGTGGGGTGGTCGGGGCCGACGAGCCAGACGGCGATCATCACGAGCACCGCAGCCACGAGCGTGCCTTCCGCGACGCCGAGGACGCCTCCGCCAGCTCGATCCGCCCAGCCGAGCCCGGCGAACTCGACGCCTTTCCTCATCAGTCTTGCGGCGAAGCCGCAGGCGAGGATGGTCGCCATCACGAGCAGCACGCCGGCGATCCAGGTCGCCGTCTTCCCCACCAGCTCGCCGCCGGTCCACTCCGTCAGCTGGAGGGTCAGCGAGTCGAGGAAGAGGCGCGTCACGATCGTACAGAGCCCGATCGCAGCGAGGGAGAGGCCTTCGCGGACGAGTCCGATCCACAGGCCGCGGATCATGGCGACGAAGATCACGGTCGCCGCGATCATGTCGATCAAGGGCAGGTCGTTCATTCGGCGGGCTCGTCCACGCGGAACAGGTTCGTCACGTGTCCCGCCCGCGCGCGAGATCGGTGGTCTTCCAGCCGGAGACCGACGCCTCCGACGCCTCCGATGCTTCCGATGCTTCCGATGCCTCCCCGGCCATCGAAGCCTCCGACGGCGGCTCGGCCGCGTCGACGGCACGGAAGGAGAGCTCCGCCTCGGGTTCCTGGCGCGGGCTCGCGGTGTCGTTCGAGCGGGGCGTCTCGCTGGACACCTCCCGCGCGCGTCCGCGCACGAGCCGGAGGTACATCCGCGCCTCGTCACGGCTCGGGTCCTTCTCGAGGACCGCGTCCCACTCGGCGATCGCGTCCGCGGTCCGGCCCATCGTGTACCAGGTGACCCCGAGCTGGATCTGGCTGTCGAGGAGTCCGGTGTGCGCGGCCAGGATCCGCTGGAACTCGGTCGCGGCCTGGGCGGGCAGGCCAGCTTCCCGCAGCGTGACGCCCAGGCGGTGGCGGATGTCGTGGAAGGTCGGGCAGCGCTCGAGGGCCCCGCGGTACTGCTCGATCGCGGCGCGCCGCTCTCCGGCCTCGACCAGCGCATCGGCGAGCGCCGCCTGCTGGTTCGCGAGCTTGCCGCGGGTCGTCGGGTCGAGGCCGCCTGCGGTGGGTCGACAGAGCTGGCTCGCACGCTCGGCGTAGCCCTGGGAGCGATCGAACTCGCCGCGACGTTCGTGCAGGCTCGCCAGGGCGAGCAGCGCTTCGACGTAGGAAGGGTTCAGCCGGATCGCTTCTCGCAACCGGTCGAGTGCCCCGGTCAGGTCGCCGCAGCGCTCGGCGATCATCCCGAGCATGTAATGGACGTCGGCGAAGCGCGCGCCGTGGGCGACCAGCCGATCGAGCTGCTCGCGGGCCGCGTCGTCGTCCCCGCGCTCGAAGGCGCGCCGTCCGAGCATCAGGATCTCCCGATCACTCGCCACCGCCCCGAGCTGGACCCGACGCGCCGTCGACCGAACCGCCGCCTCCCCCGCGGCCGCTTCCTCGGGCGCCTCGTTCCTTCGTGGCTCGACACGCTCCCCGAGCGGCACCTGCGGCAGAGACTGATCCATCGCGAACCCCCCGGAATCGCACCTGAAACCCGACGACGTCGGAAGAATGGCACCTCCCCCCCACCAAGTCGAGAGACGTGGACCGACAATTGCGCCTGCTCGCCGAGCGGGCGGATCCGCGATGCCGGCCCCGTGAGAGTGTCCACTCCCGGTCTCGTTTCGCGTGATCGTCGTGAACGCTCGTACCTGTTTCCAGCCGACCGA
>JANSYR010000035.1 GCA_024742285.1 bacterium
AAGACCTGCAGCGCGTCGGCATTGACGATCACCCCGCCCCGCTCTTCGGCGATGCGGAGGGCGAGACCCGATTTGCCGCTCGCCGTGGGACCGGCGATGAGCACGGGCCTGTCCGGGGGGATCTCGGGCAGCGGGATCTCGCTGTTGTGCGGACCAAATCCGGGGTCGGGCATCGGCAAGGGGCCCTCGCGCCATTGACAGGGGCCTCGTATCCGACAATTTGCGCCCGACGCAAAGAGGAGGCGCGGAGCCACATGGACGACAGCGACAAACCGGCCTTCAAGCGCGTGCTGCTGAAAATCTCGGGCGAGGCGCTGATGGGCGACCAGGGCTACGGCCTGCACCCGCCGACGGTGGAGCGCATCGCCAGCGAGGTGAAATCGGTCCACGACCTCGGCGTCGAGATCTGCATGGTGATCGGCGGCGGCAACATCTTCCGGGGGCTCGCAGGGGCCGCGCAGGGGATGGAGCGGACCACGGCCGACTACATGGGGATGCTGGCCACGGTGATGAATGCGCTCGCCGTTCAGTCGGCGCTCGAGGAGCAGGGCGTCTTCACCCGGGTGATCTCGGCCATCCGCATGGACGAGGTCGCAGAGCCCTACATCCGCAGGCGCGCGGTCAGGCATCTGGAGAAGAAGCGCGTCTGCATCTTCGCCGCGGGCACCGGGAACCCATATTTCACCACCGACACCGCCGCGACGCTGCGGGCCAACGAGATGGCCTGCGAGGCGATCTTCAAGGGCACGAAGGTGGACGGGGTCTATGACAAGGATCCCAACAAGTACCCCGACGCCAAACGCTATGACGAGGTGACCTACGACGAGTGCCTGCAGAAGCACCTCGGCGTCATGGATGCCTCGGCCATCGCGCTGGCGCGGGACAACGACCTGCCGATCATCGTCTTCTCGCTGGACGAGCCGGGCGGCTTCCGCGGGATCCTCGCGGGCAAGGGCACCTACACGCGGGTGCATGGGTAGGCGACAGGCAGCCTGTCGCAACGTCGTCAGACGACTGTCTCGAAACCTTCAAGAAATGGCGTCACTGCTGCCGTAATTGACGGCCGCGGGATGCGATGCGTGGCCGGCTTTCCTCGTCACCGAAAGAAGGAATACGGTCATGCCTACGACGATCCTCCGCGAAGGGTTTGAAGCCGACGGAAACGGGACGCGGTACATCACCTCCGTCCCCGAGTTCAGCGACGGTTTCGGCGATTTCTTCACCCGGTCCGACGGTTCCAATACCGAAAGCTCCGTGGAGTATCTCGGCGCCACGGGTGACTTCTACTTCGCGGGCATGGACCTTGACGGGGAAGGGGCGACGCTGCCCCTGACGCTGACCTTCTCGGATATCGACATCTCCGGGTCGACCGACCTCGGCTTTTCCGTGGACCTCGCGGAGGACGACGACGGGTCAAACGAGGATTGGGACGACAACGACTTCGTGCTCTTCGAGTACCGGATCGACGGCGGTGCCTGGCAGAACCTGCTGCAAGTGGCCGAGTTCGACGACGGCGACGGCTTCAACCAGGCGCCCGGCATCGACACCGATTTCGACGGACAGGCCGACGGCGCGCTTCTCACGGCCTCGTTCGCCACGTTCTCGGCCGACATTGCGGGCGTCGGTTCTCTGCTCGACCTGCGAGTGACGTTCCAGCTCGACTCCGGCGACGAGGACATCGCGATCGACGAGATCGTCATCACGGACGGGGGCGGCGGCCCGACGGGACCCGCCTACACGCTCCAGATCGCGGACACGACCGTAGCGGAGGACGGTGCGCCGGTAGGGGCCACACTGACCCGGACCGGCGATACCTCGGCCGCCGTGGCCGTCGCGCTGACGAGTTCCGACACGACGGAAGCGTCGGTGCCGGCGGAGGTCACCTTCGCCGAAGGTGAGTCGACCGTGTCCTTCGACATCACGCCGGTCGCGGACGGGATCGTCGATCTCGACCAGTCCGTGACGATCACGGGCACGATCGGCGCGGATGTGGTGAGCGAAACGCTGGAGGTCCTTGACGCCGAATCCGGCCCGATCCTGATCAGCACGATCCAGGGATCCGGCGGCTCCTCCGACTACGTGGGCCGGGAGGTCATGGTCGAGGGCATCGTGACCGGCGTCTATGTCGACGGCCTGCGCGGGTTCTTCGTGCAGGAGGAAGATGCCGATTGGGACGGCGACGCCGCTACGTCGGAAGGGATCTTCGTGTTCGCGCCGGATGCCGCCGTCGCCGAGGGCGACAAGGTCCGAGTGACCGGCGAGGTAGGCGAGTTCTTCGGCCTGACGCAGATCTCGGCCGCGTCTGTCGAGACACAGTCCGGCGGCAACGACCTGCCGACCTCGGTCGAGGTCACCCTGCCGATCATCTCCGATCCGGCCAACGACTTCGAGGCGCTGGAAGGGATGCGGCTGACCTTCACGCAGGAGCTGACCATCACGCAGCTCTTCAACTACGAGCGTTTCGGCGAGCTGCAGCTGTCGACGCAGGGTCTCGTTCCGCAATACACCCAGATCGCGGAACCGGACCCGGCGGGCTTTGCCGCCTACCAGGCGCAGGACGAAGCGACACGGATCATCCTCGACGACGGAGCGAGCGGTCAGAATCCCGCGACGCTGCCCTTCCTCGATGTCGATGAGTTCAGCGCCGGCGACACGATCGCCGGGCTGACCGGCGTGCTCAATTTCAGCTTCGGCGACTGGAAGGTGCTTCCGACCGAGGCGGCGCCCGTGGTGATCCAGAACACCGTGTCCCGTCAGGAGGCGCCCGAGGATGTCGGCGGCGACGTCAAGGTCGCGAGCTTCAACGTTCTCAACTACTTCACGACGATCGACGACGGTATCAACACGGTCAACGGTCAAGAGCCGCGCGGCGCGGACAGCGAGGCGGAACTGGCGCGGCAGACCTCGAAGATCGTGGCCGCGCTGAACGAGATCGACGCGGATGTGGTCGGTCTTGTCGAGATCGAGAACGACGACGGGGCCGCCACCCAGGCGCTGGTGGATGCGCTGAACGCGGTGTCGGGGCGGAGCTACGCCAAGGTCGACACCGGCAGGATCGGCACCGACGCGATCAAGGTCGCCTTCATTTACGACACCGAGACAATGAAGATTGCCGACGGAACGAGCATTGCGGTTCTGGACGATCCCTCCTTCGTCAATCCGATCGGCGACGACCCGAAGAACCGCCCGGCGCTTGCCGTGACCTTTGAGGAAAAGGCGACGGGCGAGAAATTCACCGCGGTGAACAATCACCTGAAGTCGAAGGGCAGTGCTGTCGACGGCGATCCGGATCTCAACGACGGCCAGGGCAACGGTGCGGCCACTCGCACGCTTGCCGCGGAGAAACTCGTCGACTGGCTGGCGACCGATCCCACCGGGTCGGGCGATGCGAGGACGCTGGTGATCGGCGACCTGAACGCCTACGCTCAGGAAGACCCGATCGACGCCATCAGGGAAGGTGCCGACGACGTCCTGGGGACGGCGGACGACTTCATCGACCTGCTCGCGGCGGATGTCGGAGCGGAGAACGCCAGTTCCTTCCGGTTCTCGGGCCAGTGGGGCACGCTCGACTACGCGATGGCCAACACCGCTCTCGCGGGGCAGGTGACGGGCGTCACGGCCTGGAACATCAACTCGCTGGAGCCGGCCTACCTCGATTACAACGATGCCGTGCGGGATTCGACCGAGCCGTCTTTCGCAAGGGTACCGGACGCGCTCGAGGCGCTGTTCGACGCCAACTCCCCCTTCCGGTCCTCGGATCATGACCCGATCATCGTCGGGCTCGATCTGGACGGCTTCGACGAGCGGATCGTGGGGACATCGAAGCGGGACGTGCTCTTCGGCACGCTCGGCGACGACCTGATCGAAGGCCTCATGGGCAATGACCGGCTCTTCGGTCTCGACGGCGACGATGATTTGAAGGGCGGCAAAGGAAACGACAGGGTCTTCGGCGGCATCGGCAACGACCGGCTGAAGGGCGGCGAGGGCAATGATCGGCTCTTCGGCGGCTTCGGTGACGACCTTCTGCACGACGGCAGCGGCAACGACCGGATGTTCGGAGGGTTCGGCGACGATACGTTCGAGATCGGCGGGGGGCGCAACGATCGCGTCGAGACGGGCTTCGGCGCGGACACGATCGTGTTTTCGGCAGCTCTTGCCGGCAACGGCAACCGGGACCGACTGGTGATCGACGACTTCGACGTCGATATGGATGTGCTCGACCTCGACGGGACGGGCATTGCCAAGGTCCGGGACACGGGCGACCACGTTCGCCTGATCCTCGACGGTGACCGCGATGTGATCGTCCTGCGTGGCGTGGAGTCGGCCGAGGACATCATTTTCGCCGACGATACCCTCGGTTTCGTCTGAGGAAGGAAGGTCCGGTCGGGCGGGGCGCCGGAGACGGCGTCTCGCCTTTGCCATACTGCCCGCAGCCGCGTTTGCCCGCAGCCTATACACCGTGACGGCTTGTGGTATACGCAAGCAAAACCGCGGTGACATCCGGGCAGACGATGACAGACGATTTCGAAATCGACACCGACGATCTTCAGCGGCGCATGGACGGCGCGATGAACAATCTGCGCACGGAGTTCGCGTCGTTGCGCACGGGCCGCGCCTCCGCCTCCATGCTGGAGCCGGTGCAGGTCGAGGCCTACGGACAGATGACCCCGATCAACCAGGTGGGCACGGTGAACGTGCCGGAGCCGCGGATGGTGACCATCAACGTCTGGGACAAGGCGATGGTGGGCAAGGTCGAGAAGGCGATCCGCGAGAGCGGCCTCGGCATCAACCCGCAGCTCAACGGCACCATCATCATGCTGCCGATCCC
>JANSYR010000036.1 GCA_024742285.1 bacterium
GGAGCGGCAGCCCCGGCGAGCGCCCGCAGCCGGCGGAGCGGCAGACCCGGCGAGCGCCCGCAGCCGGCGGAGCGGCAGCCCCGGCGAGCGCCCGCAGCCGGCGGAGCGGCAGCCCCGGCGAGCGCCCGCAGCCGGCGGACTAGTCCGCGAGGGCCGAGGCGTCGCCGAGGATCACGCGCGTCCCGTCGGTCTTCTCGACCCAGACGTCGCAGGAGATCCGCGTCTTCGTCCCCTCCTGGACCTCGTCCCGGATCTTCGCGTGGGCGCGAACCGTCTCGTCGACCCAGAGGACGTTGGTCAGCTTGACCGACATTCGGCCGCCCTCGAGCCAGCCCATCCCGAAGTGGTCCTGCATGACCTGCGAGACGAAGCAGGTCGACATCATGCCCTGGACCACGATGTTCGGGAAGCCGAGCTTCTTCGCCTCTTCGCGGTCCGTGTGATAGTTCTTGCCGGGGCCGGAGAACATCCAGCAGCGCCGGTCGTCGATCACCTTCTCGACCGACGCGAGGTCGGGGCCTTCCGCGGTCGGGAAGGGCGGGCGCGGCTTCTTCTTCGCTGCGCTCTTCTCGTCGACGACGTAGCCACCGGCGTCGTCCTTCTTCTCGGGGAGGAAGGACTGGTAGGTCCGTCCGCGGACGAGGAGCCGCCCTTCGTCGCCGGGCTCGGCGCTCATCAGATCGGTCTCGTTCACGACCCAGTCCCGGCCGCGCTTGGGGTAGCGGTCGATGATCGTCGAACGGGTACGGACCTTCGAGCCGACCGGAATCGGCGCGAACATCGACCAGTCCTGCTGGCCGTGAAGGTTCCCGAAGAGGTTCTTCAGGTACCACTGCCCGAGATGCGCATAGCATTCGGAGTGGTGCAGGAGCGGCGGCGCGAAGCGCTGGTGGAGCGGGTGCGTGTCCCCGAGCGCGTCCTGGTAGAAGGCCACGGTCCGCTCGTCGATCTCATAGACGTTCGATCCGCAGTGTCGCCCGACGTACGCGGGCTCGCCCATGAGATTCATGTCGGCTCCTCGGTTCGCGCGCCCGCGCTTTGCGGGCGCGGCGCTCAGTCGAGTCGGACGGTACCGGATGCCTGCACGCGGATCTCGCTCGTTCCCGCGGCGAAGGACGGCGGTGGCGCCGCGCTCGAATACGCCATCGCGCGCTCCGCCCGGTAGACCGGCGGCGGCGTCGTTCCGCTCGCGCCCACGTTCACCTCGGCGACGGACCATTCCTTCGCACCGAGCCCCTCGGCGACGAGCTTCGCCCGCGCGCGGAAGCGCGCGAGGGCTTCCTGGATGAGGGCGTCCTCGATCTCCTGGCGGGTCTCACGCCGGACGCTGAACTCGATTCCCGAGAGCAGGACCGCATCGGACTGGAGGAGGCCGACGAGGGTCGAGAGCGCGTCGCTGTCGCCGGATTCGAGCAGCAGGGTCTGGCTCGCGCGCCAGCGGACGACGCGACCGTCGTCGTAGACGGGTTGCGTGGAGTAGCCGCCGGTTCGGACCTCGATCCCGGCGGCACGCTCCGCGCGCTCGAGGGCGGTCTTCATCGAGGCGTTCACCTCGGCCGCCACCCCGGCGGCCTGCTTGCCCTCGGCCTGGACCGTCATGCGCGCGGTCGCCCAATCGTTGGCGACCTCGCGCACGGCTTCGACCTGGAAGGTGGCTCGGTTGCGCGGTCCGTGTCCGCCGCCGTGGTGTCGGCGGGCGGTGCCGTCCCCGTCGCCCTCGGCACATGCGACCCCGGTCCCGAAGGACAGGGCGATGAGCAGGGCGCAGGCAAGAAAGCGGAAGGTGGACGGTTTCATCGGTCGTCTCCTGTGCGATGGACGGGATTCTACGCGTTCGACGGCGCAAAGCGCCCGGGGAAGCTCACCTTCGACGCCGCAAAGCGCCCGGGGGTGCCACTCTTCGGACCATCGGCCCGCCGGTCCGCGCTACGCTGCGCACCGCGAGGAAGACCTGGCCGTGACGCCCACGACGATCCCGATCCCCGACGACATCTTCGACGAATGGATGGCGCTGCCCCTGGGCTCCCAGAGCGAGGATCCGCGCTTCGAGATCGAGCGCGTCCCGCCCGAGCGCTTCGAAGCGGTCTACGATTGCGTGGATGATGCCTTCGGGCGTCGTCGGGATCGCGCGCTCTTCGACTGGCTCTACCGAGAGAACCCGTACGGGCTCGCCCGGGTCTGGACCACGACCGAGGTCGCGACGGGTCGGGTCCTCAAGACCGGCGCTTTCTTTCCCTGGCCGATCTGGCGCGGCGATACGCCGCGCGCTGGCTCGCTCTCGGGCGACTCGGCGACCGTCCAGGACTGGCAGCGCAAGGGCCTCGCGGCCGAGCGCCGACGCGTACGCCGAACCCACCCGATGAGCAGCACCTTCGCGACGATCGCCGGTCCGAACGAGGGCTCGCGGACGGTCGCGGTCAAGGCCGGCGAGAGCAGCACGATGGTCGGGGAGCTGACCGGGGGCGTCGCCGCGCTCGGTGGATCGGACCTTGGACGCCGAGCGGGTCTGCCGGAGGCCCTCGCGAGACCGGTGGGGGCCGTCGCCGGCGGACTCTTCGCGGCCTGGCGCGGGTTGACGCTCCGGTCGGGCCGGGGGCTCCGCTTCGAGGTCGTCGATCGGTGTCCGTCGGACTTCGATGCCGTCACGCTCGCGACCATGCGCTTCGAGCACTGGTGGACGCCGCACAACGCGACGTTCCTCAACTGGCGCTACGTCGATCACCCGGCGGAGACCTATCAGCCGCTCGCGCTGGTCGACGCGTCGAACGATCGGCCGGTCGCCTACGCGGTCGTCCGGCTCGCCGGAGTCCAGAGCACCCTCGCGGAGTTCGCGGCCGCGCCGGAGGCGGCGCCTGCGCTGCTCTCCCACGCCGTCCGCTTCGCGCGGGAAGCGGGGGCCGAGTCGATGAACTTCTTCGGGACGCCGGTATGGCGCCACTGGCCGCTCTTTCGGCGGGCGGGCTTCCTTCCCTACCGGACGGACAACTACCTCGACGCCATGGACTGGGAGGACAAGCAGTTCTCCGAGGACATCACGAAGTGGCAGGTCACACCGGGTGACCGGGACTACCACTGACCCCGCTCGCCGTGCGGGCGCGCTCGACCCGCGATCAGAGCTGGATCGGTACGAAGTCGTACTCGAAGCTCAGCACGACGAAGAAGGTATCGATCCCGGGGCGATCGATGCCCGGTCCGGTGACCTCGGTCCGCCGGTAGCGTCCGTCGAGGGTCGCAGCGAGCTCGTCCTCGATCCGGAAGCGGGTGCCGACGATCGCGGTGTAGTTGTCCCGTCGCTGGTCGCGGGACCGGACCTCCGTGATCGCGAGCAGGGTCTCGTCCCGCTCGGCGTCGATGGTCAGATCGGCATCGTCGACGAGCACGAAGTCGATCCGGGTCGAGTCCGTGAGGGTCTCCCGACGATCCCAGCTGCCTGCGGCGAAGACGCTCCAGCGGCTGTTCGACGGTGCGTACTCGACCTCGCCGAAGACGCGATCGAGGCTCGACGCGAGGCCGTCGCCGGTCGTCGAGCTCTGGCGGCGCTGGTAGGACGCGGTGAGGTTCCAATCCGGGAGGTTCGCCGTCAGCGTCGCGCCGCCGAAGAAGGTCAGCTGCTCGTCGTCGCCCACCCGGGGCGTCGTCGGGTCGACGGCGAAGCCGATCAGCTCGCCGAGGCCCTCGCCTCCGGTCGGGTTCGAGACCGGCGCGAGCGTACAGTTCGACGCGAAGCGCTGTCCGCCCACGGGCGCGCCGCAGTTTCCGAGCTGGGCCCGGCGGGTCTCGCCGCCCTGCCGTCCGCCGACGAACCGGGTCTGCGCGACGCGCGTGATGTCGTCCTCGTCGGACCGGACCCAGGACGGCCCGCCGTTGGCGCTGAAGGTGATCGCGTCGGTCACGATCCAGGTCCAGGTGGCGAAGGCGCTCACGAAGTCGCCGGTCGAGCCGATGCGCGAGAGGGCTTCCTCGAAGTCCTGTCGGGTGTAGGACACGCCCGCGCCGACGAAGTGGACCGGAGAGACCTGGTAGCGGAGCTCGGTCGCCCCCTGCCACGCGGTGCTGTCGTTGCGGTCGAGATTCTCGTCGAAGTCGACCCACTGATGCTCGCCGCGCAGGCGCAGCTCGAGCAGCTCGGTCAGATCGTGGATCAGCTCGAGCTCGAACTCGTTCCGCAGGTAGCGATCCTGGGTCGGGTCGAGGGCGGTGTCCGCGACTTCGATGTCCTGGCGGCCGAAGCGCAGGTTGGAGATGTCGCGGAAGCGATTCGTCACGCGGACGCGGGTGCGCTCGGTCAGGTCGTAGGTCGCGCGGGCGCGGAGCCGGCTCTCCCACGCATCGACGCCGTCCTGATCGACGTAGGCCTGATAGAGCCCGCCGAACTGGATCTCGTACCGGAAACGACCTTCCTGA
>JANSYR010000037.1 GCA_024742285.1 bacterium
AGACCCTGCCGCGCACCGAGGAGAACCCGATGCGGTTCCGGGAGGTCCCCCTCACGCCGGAGGAGCGGGTCCGGTCGATCCGGGAGGGGACCGACGGGATCGGATGCCGGGACATCGGGGCCGCCTTTCTCGAGGGGCGCCACGAGGACCCGAAAGCCTACCCGCTGGAAAGGAGGACCGCGGACCTGCTCAGCCGGGTCGTTGAGGCCGCGAGGGCGCGCGGCTACGCGGACGGGTACCGCGCGGCGCGCGACGCGGTCGCCGCCTCCCTAAGCCCGGCGGACGGGGTCGAGCTCCCGAAGGATCATCTCGTCGCGATGCTGGACCGCAGCCTCGACAAGATCGACCCAGACGCGCGCGAGCGGGGCGCGCTCATCGACCGGGTCGAGGCCGGGCTCGCGCGGGCCTTCGCCCGGCCCGTCCTGAGGGCGCGCACATGAGGCCGCTCAGCCCCGCCCGGGTCCGCCGGCTCCTGATCGGGCTGATCAATCAGGTCGTCCACGAGCGCGAGGACCTGCGCGGCATCCCGACGCACGAAGGTAACGAGCCGCAGACGGTGAGCGGCGCCCGCGCCTTCCTCACCGACCTCCAGGCCGCGGACCCGTCCGCGGAGCGCGGTTACCCGTTCGACGCCCGGGTCTGGTTTCGCGAGAGCACCGGGGCGATCAACGACACGCACCTGACCTGCCGGCACGCCCAGTCGGGCGAGCTCGCCCCCGAGGAGGTGCCCGGGCTGCCGGCGCTTCACGGCGCGGAGGCGGCGGCGCGGGCCGCGCTCGGCCCGGTCCTCGACTGGTACCAGCCCGACGAGCACGCGGACCGGCCCCTGGCCGATCTTATCGCCGATGCGGCCGAGGACCTCGCCTCCGACCGCGCGGAGCTTCTCGCGCTCCGCCACGCGATGGCGGAGATCCGGGACCGGACCGGGGAGGCGGAGACGCGCGCCCTCGCGGAGCGGGCCCTCCAGCCCGACAGGCCTCAGCCGCTTGCGAATACCGAGCCCTCTCAGGAGCCCTCTCTATGATCCTCGTCTCCCTCCCCCTCGGGGCCGCCGGTCTCGTCATCAGTTTCGTCTGGGGCTGCCAGGCCACGCTCAGAAGCCCCGAACAAGCGCGCCGGCTCCTCAAGGGGTTTCACGCCCCGTTTCGGGCTCTGCGCCGCCTTCTCGACCCGAACCCGACGGGCGGCGCGTCCCGCTAACCCGTTTCGGGTTTTCGCGTCGCGGCCTTAGGCTGGGCCGCGTTCAGAACACGGGAGCCGCGTCATGCGAAAAGTGAAATCAGGCACGACATTTATCGATTTCGAGCACCTCGACGAGCTGGTCGGGCCGGTCACGCTGGAGTTGGAGCTGGACTGGGAGCTCACCCCGGGCCTGCCCGCCTCCCGGACAGAGCCGGCGGAGGAGCCGGATTTCCAGCTCAAGGACGTCCGGGTCGTCACCGCGCACGGGACCCTCCGCTGCCCGGAGGACGTTCTGGACGCCTTCGCCTCCGACGGCGACGCGGTCGCGCGCGCTCGGGCGCGGGCGGAGGAGGAGCTCCGGGAGCGCGCGGAGATGGCCGCGGACGACGCGGCCCACGCCGCCTCGGAGCAGGACCCCTCACCGTGATCTTCCTGCACGGCTCCTACGACCCGCACCCGGAGGGGCGTCGGCTCACCCCGGTCCCGGACAGCTCGGCGATCTGGGAGGCGATCCCCTTCGTCCAGGTCCTCGAGCGGTACCGGCCGGACTGGGGGATCCCGCACGCCGAGGCCGTCTTCCTCTGCCAGGACCCGGACCATCTCGACCCCTGCGGGGCCCCGCCCGACCACGTGGTCGAGGTGAGCCCGGAGGGGGCCTTCACCCGGCACGATCAGACCTGGGTCAGCCGGATCGGCTGCCTGCTTGACGATCACGGGCCCGATCACCCGGATATCGCGCGTGCCGCGGAGGCGTACTGGGCGGGTCACCCGCATCCGGACGGGCCGGTCTGGGAGATCCGGTGCCGGGCCGCGATGGTGACGCGCGCCCGACCTGACCTCTCCGGGGATACGCGGGAATGGCGATTTGACAGGTGAAGCCTGGAAGACAAGGGACGCCAAACATGGTCTCTTGACGGGAAGCCGCACCGGACGACCTGCCGCCTGCGTCTTTCAGGAGTGCTGTGACGGGTCTAGGGACGGCCCGGATCCATGAGGAGAACGATGAGAAAGCCGGAAGGAATCGACACCACCAGAGCCGTTCCCGACGTCTCGGGGATGAGCGCGGAGGCCCGGGAGGCCGCGCTACGCGCCGCGATGGAGGAGAGCATGGACCGGTTCGAGGAGACCTACCGGCTCCTGGCCACGGAGGCGCTGAGCGATGACCCGGCCCCCTGAAGCCGAGACGCACCCGCGAGCCTCCGTCCTTTCGGACCTTGAGGGCTCCCTCCTGCCGAGCGCGGAGGGGATCATTCTCCTGCACGAGATGCAGCACGCCCGGTTCGGCGGCGGGTCCGGGGTGCGGGACCTGTCCCTCCTTGAGGGGGCGGCCGGGCGCGGCCTGATGCGGCTCCTCTACGAGGACGACCTGGTCGGCGCGATCTGCGCGATCGGGGAGGGGGTGATCCGGTCCCACCCGATGGTGGACGGGAACAAGCGGGCCGGGTTCGCGGTGATCACGGTCGGGCTCGCCCTGAACGGGATGCGCCTCG
>JANSYR010000038.1 GCA_024742285.1 bacterium
CATGTAGATGACGAACTTGCGGATGTTGCCGAAGATCGTGCGCCCCTGCCGGATCGCGGTCACGATGCTGGCAAAACTGTCGTCCTGCAGGACCATGTCGGCGGCCTCGCGCGCGACCTCGGTGCCGCGCCGGCCCATCGCCACGCCGATGTCGGCCTTCTTGAGCGCCGGCGCGTCGTTGACGCCGTCGCCTGTCATGGCGACCACCTTCCCCGAATCCTGATAGATCTGGATCAGGTCCAGCTTCTGCTCGGGGTCGAAGCGCGCGAAGATCGGCGTCTTCAAGAGGCGCCGCTTCTCCTTCTTCGACAGCTCGCCCGCCGGTTTCATCTCCTTGCCCGTCAGGACGAGCGCCTTCCCCGCGTCGTCGACGAGCCCCACCGCCTCGGCGATGGCGCGGGCGGTGGAGGGCTGATCCCCCGTCACCATGACCGCCTGGATGCCCGCCTTGCGGCACTCCAGCACCGCCTCGCGGACCTCTTTCCTTGGCGGGTCAAGCAGTCCGACCAGCCCGATAAGCGTCAGGCCCTCGTAGGGTTCCTCGCTCTCGCTACCCGCCGTCTTCTCCGCCAGCGCCAGTGCCCGTAGTCCGCTCGCCGTCGTCGCCTCGTTGCGGTCGAGCCAGGCGTCGCGGGCGTCTCCTTCGAGCTTTCGCCTGCGCTTGTCCTCGAAGACATGCGTGCAGACCTCCAGCACGGCCTCGGGCGCGCCCTTCACGGCCACGCGGATGCCGTCCTCGTCCTGGTGATATGTGGCCATCATCTTGACCGAGGCGTCGAATTCCTCGCGCCTGACCTCTTCGCTCTCCTCGATCAGGTCGTCCCGCATCAGTCCGGCCCGGCACGCGCCGACCAGCAGTGCTACCTCCATCGGATCGCCGGTACCTCGGGCGTCTTCGCCACCGCCGTCGAGGCTCGCGGAATTGCACAGGGCGCCCACCTCGAGCGCGCGGCGGACCGAAACGTGCTCTTTCGGGTCGACCTCCTCGCCGTCCAGCGCGAAACCACCCTCGGCATCGGACGGGACCTCGGCGTCGCCTTCGGGCAAGGCGAGGCGCTTCAGGGTCATGCGGTTCTCGGTCAGGGTGCCGGTCTTGTCGGAACAGATGACATTGGTCGCACCCAGCGTCTCCACCGCCGAGAGCCGCTCGATCAGTGCATTCCGTTTCGCCAGCCGCCACATCCCCCGCGCGAGGGCGATGCTGGCGACGATGGGCAGCCCCTCGGGCACCGCCGCGACGACCAGCGCCACGCCCGTCTCGACCATCAGGAAGAGATCCCGTCCGGAGAGGATGCCGATCACCGACACGATCGCGGCGACGATCACGATCACTAAGAGAAGCCGCCGGGACAGCCGGTCGAGCCGTTTCTCCAGAGGAGTCTCCTCCTCCTCGGCCTCTTCGGCGAGGCGCGAGATGTGGCCGAGCTCGGTCTGCATGCCCGTCGCGAAGACGACGCCACGGCCGCTGCCGTTGCTGATGGAGGTGCCCTTGAAGACGATGTTCGCGCGCTCTGCGACCTCGGCCTCCCCCTCGATGGGATCGGTGGTCTTGCCGCGGGGGACGGATTCACCCGTGAGCGCGGATTCGTTGACGCGCAGGTTGCCAGCCTCGACCAACCGGATGTCGGCGGGGACGACGTCGCCTGCCTTCAGCAGGACGATGTCGCCCGGCACCAGCTCCGCGGCTTCGATCTCGCGCTCCTCGCCGCCGCGCAGGACGCGGGCCGAGACGCGCTCCATCTCGCGCAGGGCCTCCATGGACCGGGTGGCGCGCAGCTCGGTGACGAAGCCGATGGCGGCGTTGATGGCGATGGCCACGAGGATCGCGATGCCCTGCACCACCTCCGAGAAGATGAAGGACAGCGCCGCGGCGGCGAAGAGGATGGCGAAGATGAGGCTCTTGAACTGGGCGATGAAGATGCGCCAGCCGCTGCGGCGGGTCGCCTCCTCGAGGCGGTTCTCGCCATGCTCTTCGAGCCGGCTCTTCGCGTCCGACTGGGAGAGGCCGGAGCCGGGCTCGACGCCCTGCGCTTCGAGCACCTCCTCGATGGATCGGTTGTAGATCTCGGCCATGCCTCGTTCTCCGTCGTGCCGGGCGGATATGGTCCTGTCGCTCAGGAGGAGACCACGTTCGGGGGGGCGCCCTCAAGGAACCCCTCGATGTTCCCGAGCGAGGTATCGAGGATGCGCTGGACCGCCTCGCGGGTGTTGAAGGCCGTATGCGGCGTGATGACGACGTTGCGCAGCCGCAGCAGGATGTGATCGGCAAGCAGCGTGTCGAGACCATGCTCGCGGGAGAAGTAGGTCCGAAGCAGCTCGGATTCCTCGCGGACGACCGGCTCCTCGGGCAGCACGTCGAGCCCGGCGGCCCCCAGCTTCCCGCTCGACAGCGCCTTCAGCAGCGCGTCGGTGTCGACGATCGGACCGCGGGCGGTGTTGATGAGGATCGCGCCGTCCTTCATCCGGTCGAAGGCGTCGGCGTCGATCAGACCCTTCGTCTTCTCGTTGCCCGGCACGTGGATCGTGATGACATCGGAC
>JANSYR010000039.1 GCA_024742285.1 bacterium
CGTTTCGCCCGCCGCTCCCGGCCGGCAGCCGCGGCCAACCACGAGCAGCAGAGCCTATCCCGCCGACCGGCTCTCCGCGAAGCGGACCAGCGCGCCCAGCGCCCGAACCGCCCGATGGGCGCTCGGATAGCAGAGACGACCGTTCTCCCGGAGCGTGGCCGGCGCGGCGTTGTCCGGATTCGAAGCGACCAGCTCGGTCACCGCGAGCACGGGCTTGCCGTGCTTCCGACTGGCTTCGATGCCCGCCTCCGCGTAGCGACGATCCTGCTTCTCGTGGAAGCCGGCCATCCGCTCGAGGCCGTGGTCGGGGAAATAGCGACCTCGCCGGAACATCCCGCTGGTGGCGGCCTGGATTCCGAGCCCGAGGTGGATCACCGCGTCGACCTCCGGATGACCGCAGACGAGATCGAGCACCTGCGGAATCGTGTCGCGGGTCTCGCCACCCGCGAGATCGATCGGGTTGTTCCGACTCCAACGCGGCGGCACCAGCTCGTCGATCGCGGCCTTGATGTCGTCCGGGAGCGGGATCACCTCGAGTCCCTCTTCGGCGCAGGCATCGGCGGAGAGCACGCCCCATCCGCCGACCGAGGTGAAGATCACGACCCGACGCCCCTTCGGCAGCGGCTGGGTCGCGAGGGTCGCTCCCCATTCGAAGGCCTCCTCGATGGTCGGCGCGCGCAGGATCCCGAGCTGGCGGCACAAGCCGTCGAAGACCCGGTCGTCGCTCGCCAGCGCGCCCGTGTGACTCGCCGCCGCCTTCGCGCCCTCCGCACGGGCGCCGCCCTTCACGAGGACCAACGGCTTTCGAGCGGTCAGGCGCTTCGCCGCGCGTGCGAATGCGCGCCCGTCCTGAATCCCTTCGACGTAGGTCACCGCCACGTCCGTGTCCGGATCGACGGAGAAGTACTCGAGCAGCTCCGGCAGGCCGGTCTGCGCCGAATTGCCGAGAGAGACGGCCTTGCTGATGCCCACGCCCGTGGCGACCGCGTAGTTCATGTAGGACGAGACGAGGTTCCCGCTCTGGCTGGCGACCCCGATCCGTCCTGCGGGCGGCATCGGCGCCACGATCTGCGCGCACATCGACACGGGCGTCGAGATCACGCCCTGTCCGTTCGGACCGATCAGCAGCATGCCGAGGGACTCGGCGGTCGAGACGAGCTCTCGCTGCATCGCCTTGCCCGCTTCGCCGGATTCCCCGTAGCCGGCGCTCGTAACGAAGGCCGCCCGCACCCCACGCGCGGCACAGGACTTGAGGAGCTCGATGTTCACCTTGTTGGGCGTACAGACGACGACGAGGTCGGCCTGGCCCTCGGGCAGGTCCTCGACGCTCGGATGGGTCTGCTGTCCGAGCACCTCCGCGCCGTCGGGCTTCACGCCCCAGACGTCGCCCTTGAAGCCCTGGGCAAGCAGGTTGTGCAGGGTCACGAAGCCGAATTTGCCGGGGTGGCTCGCCACGCCCGCGACGATGATTCCGCGCGGATGGAAGAGCGGACGGAAGCGCTCGCGGATCGCGTCATCGTCGAGCGGCTCGGGCAACGCTTCGCGCTCGTCGGCGGGCGCCCCGCTCGGGGTCGCCTCCACGAGCGCGTCCACCGCCACCGGGCGATCGCCGGCGACGATCAGCGGATTCAGGTCGACGCTGACGATGTCGGGGCGATCGATCGCCAGTCGACCGAGGCCTTCGAGCACGTCGGCGAGGGCCTCCCGATCGATGGCCGGCTCGCCGCGGTGGGGCTTCGTAAGGAGCTCGGCGGTCTCGAGCCCTTCGACCATGCCGAGCGCTTCGGCACGCGAGAGCGGCGCCGCGGCGAAGACCGCGTCGCCTACGGCTTCCGCCAGGATCCCGCCGAGACCGAGCATCACGCACGGACCGAACTGGGGATCGCGAAAGAGGCCGGCGATCAGCTCCCGTTGTCCACGCACCCTCTCGGCGACGAGCAGCGCGACCTCGCCGTCCTCGGGACGCGCCGCCGCCAACAGCTCCTCGGCCTGGGCCTCCACCGTCGCCGCGTCGCCGAGCCCGACGCGAACCAGCCCCCGCTCGGTCTTGTGGGCAATCCCGTCGCCGGCCAGCTTGAGCACGACC
>JANSYR010000040.1 GCA_024742285.1 bacterium
AGTTGCTGTATAGGTGCCTGAAGTACTTACCTGGATACTCGATCCACTCTCACCTGTACTCCACTTCACTGTGCCTGTACATCCTTGTGCTGTTAATGTAGCCTTCTCTCCGTCACAACATACCGTCTTATTACTTGAGATCGTCGGTGCACTTGGAGGATTACCCTGACCAATCGTCACCGTGTTGCTCTTCACTGATGTTCCGCAAGCATTGCTACACGTTGCTGTGTATGTTCCCGCTTCTACATATATGGTAGTGCCATTTAAACCATTACTCCAGGTAATTACATCATCACAACCTGTTGCAGTTAAAGTAGCCTTCTCATCACCACACACTTCTGTCTTATTGGAACTGATTGTTGGTGCATCAGGCACTTCATCCGTTGTAATAATCAATTCATTAGACTTAGCACTAGTACCACAATTATTTGTACAAGTTGCCGTATAAATACCTGCTGTTGTCACTGTGATAGAAACACCTGTTTGACCATTGCTCCAAGTCACTGTTCCATCGCAGCCCTCAGCGGTTAATTTAGCTGATTGACCTGGACATAAATTCTCGTTTTGACATGTAACCACAGGTGGGTTTGGCGGATTACCAAATTTCACTTCAACTTCGTTTGAATTGTCAGATACCCCACAAATTGTTTTGCAATATGCCGTGTATTTGCCAGCTGCAGACACTTGAATTGTATTACCAATTTCACCATTACTCCAATAAACCGTTCCATTGCAGTTGGTAGCTTTCAATGTTGCAAATTCTCCAGTACATATTTCCGGATTCTCTACTGTAATGACAGGTGTTGTCGGAGTTTCTCCAACCTGAATTTCAATTGGCTCAGAAGCAGAACTTGTTCCACAATTGTTTGAGCAAGTAACTGTATATGAACCAGAAACTCCTACTGTAATAGATTGTGTTGTAGCTCCTGTACTCCATTTCAGATTACCATTACAGGCTGAAGCTGTTAATGTCGCCTTTTCGCCATCACAACAAATTGTTTTGTCCGTAGTAATTGTAGGCTTATCAGGCACAGATCCTTTCTCAATTGTAATTGGATTAGAACTTGGACTCTCACATTCTCCAACTGTACAAGTCGCATAATAAGTACCCGGTTCAGAAACAACTAGAGTAAACCCAGAAGCACCCGTTGACCATTTAACAGTTCCTGTACATTCTTCAGCTATCAATTTCACAGAACCAGTAGTACAAATTACTTTCGGTCCATCAATTTTAATTAATGGAGGCTCCGGATTAGGTAAAACAGTAATATCTGCAAAACCTTCGAATGAACAGTTCTGGAAAGTAACAGTTACTATGTAAGTACCACCATCCGTTTGCTGAGCATTTGGTACCGTTAGAGTTCTTGTATTTGATGTTGCCCCTTGTGGACCTGTCCACTTATAAGCATATCCTGCTCCATAATTTGGTGCAATAAGCACTAAATCCTTTCCAACACATATTTCATCAATGATATCTACAAAATCAGGAATATCTGTCACCTTAACTTCCGTAGTAGCAGTTGCAGAACAACCTTTAGAGTCTGAAACCGTCACCGTATAAATACCTACATGAGTAGTTGAAGCATTTAGGATACTCGGATTCTTCGTTACAGAAGTAAAGCCGGCAGGGCCTGTCCATGAGTAACTATTTCCTCCATTTGCATCTAAGTTAATTGACCCACCCTCACATACTGGAGAATTACTTGTTGCATTTACACTTAGTTGACTTGGCTGACCAACGACAATATTTTCCTTTGTAATCTTACATCCATTTGCGTCAGTTACCACTACGAAATAGGTTCCTGCAGAAAGTCCAGAAATTTCTTGAGTTGTTGCACCTGTGCTCCATAGATATTTATAAGGAGAAGTACCACCAGAAGCACTTACATTAACTTTTCCATCAGAACCATTGTAACAAGTTACATCGATTGTAGAGTAGTTGGCCGTTACAGGCGTTGGCTCTGTGATCGTCACACTTGCCGTCGCCGTACAACTGTTTGCATCTGTTACTACCACTGAATACGTGCCCGCAGCTAGACCACTCAGGTCTTTCGTCGTGGCATTATTGCTCCACTTAT
>JANSYR010000041.1 GCA_024742285.1 bacterium
GCTGAACCAGATGAGCCAGCGCGGCCACAACTTCGCGATCGTGGACGAGGTCGACTCGATCCTGATCGACGAGGCGCGGACGCCGCTCATCATTTCGGGGCCCAGCCAGGACCGCAGCGAGCTCTACGTCAAGATCGACACGATCATCCCCGAGCTGACGCCCGAGCATTACGAACTCGACGAGAAGACCCGCAACGTCACCTATACCGACGAGGGCAACGAGTTCCTGGAGCGGCGCCTGCGCGCGGCGGGTCTCCTGCCCGAGGATCAGTCGCTCTACGATCCCGAATCGACCACCGTCGTGCACCACGTGAACCAGGGCCTGCGCGCCCATGTCCTGTTCCAGAAGGACAAGGACTACATCGTACGCGATGGTCAGGTGGTGCTGATCGACGAGTTCACGGGGCGGATGATGGTGGGCCGGCGTCTGTCGGACGGCCTGCACCAGGCCATCGAGGCGAAGGAGAACTGCAACATCCAGCCCGAAAACGTGACGCTCGCCTCCGTGACCTTCCAAAACTACTTCCGGCTTTACGACAAGCTCGCCGGGATGACCGGCACCGCCTCGACGGAGGCGGAGGAATTCCAGTCGATCTACGGGCTCGGCGTGGTCGAGGTGCCGACGAACCGGCCCATCGCGCGGCAGGACGAGGACGATCAGGTCTACCGGACGACGAAGGAAAAGTACGACGGCATCATCAAGGCGATCCGCGAAGCCCATGCAAAGGGTCAGCCGATCCTCGTCGGCACCACCTCGATCGAGAAGTCCGAGGCGCTGAGCCAGCTACTGCAGAGCGCGGAAATCCCGCACAACGTGCTGAACGCGCGCCAGCACGAGCAGGAGGCGCAGATCATCGCCGAGGCCGGCAAGCCGGGTGCGGTGACCATCGCGACCAACATGGCCGGCCGCGGCACGGACATCCAGCTCGGCGGGAACGTGGAACTGAAGGTTCTGGAGGCGCTCGTCGCCGATCCCGAGGCCGATCCCGACGAGACGCGAAAGCGGATCGAGGCCGAGCACGAGGAAGACAAGAAGAAGGTGCTCGCCGCCGGTGGGCTCTACGTGCTCGCCACCGAGCGTCACGAGAGCCGGCGCATCGACAATCAGCTCCGCGGCCGGTCCGGCCGCCAGGGCGACCCGGGCCGGTCGTCCTTCTTTCTGAGCCTCGAGGACGACCTGATGCGCATCTTCGGGTCCGAACGGCTCGAAAAGGTGCGGTCGGGCCTCGGCATGAAGGAAGGCGAGGCGATCGTGCACCCCTGGGTGAACAAGAGCCTCGAGCGCGCGCAGGGCAAGGTCGAGGCGCGCAACTTCGACATCCGCAAGCAGCTCCTGAAGTTCGACGACGTGATGAACGACCAGCGCAAGGTGATCTTCGCCCAGCGCCGCGAGATCATGGAGGCCGAGGACGTCGGCGAGATCACCCGCGACATGCGCTATCAGCAGATCGAGGACATGGTCACCGAGCGCATGCCGCCCAACTCCTACGCCGACCAGTGGGAGACCGAGGCGCTCTATGCCGACGTCATCAAGCACCTCGGCATCGACGTGCCCGTCATCGCCAAGGCGCAGGAGGACGGCGTCGACGAGGAGGCGATGCGCGAGTGGCTCGAGGCCGAGAGCGACAAGATGATGGCGGAGAAGGCAGCGGCCTTCGGTCCAGAGACCATGCGCAACATCGAGAAACAGGTGCTGCTGCAGACCATCGACCAGAAGTGGCGCGACCACCTGCTGACGCTGGAGCACCTGCGCTCCGTCGTGGGTTTCCGCGGCTATGCCCAGCGTGATCCGTTGAACGAGTACAAGGGAGAAGCC
>JANSYR010000042.1 GCA_024742285.1 bacterium
AACCCCTACCGGCTGGCGAGGGACATCCGGGGGATCGGGTTCCGGACGGCCGACCAGATCGCCGAGAAGCTCGGAATCGGGAGGACGGCGATGATCCGGGTCCGCGCCGGCATCTCCTTCGCGCTGACCGAGGCCATGGGGGACGGGCATTGCGGTCTGCCCAGGGCGGATCTGATCGGTCTGGCGGAAAAGCTCCTCGAGGTCTCGGCCGCGCTGATCGAGGAGGCCCTGGCCGAGGAGCTGGTCGAGCGGACCGTGACGGCCGATCGCGTGGGGGAGACCGACTGCATCTTCCTGACGGGGCTGCACGCCGCCGAGCGGGGGATCGCCGAGCAGATCGGGAGGATCGCCTCGGGACCGCCGCCCTGGCCGGAGATCGACGCCGACAGGGCGTTGCCCTGGATCGAGCAGAGGACCGGGCTCACGCTGGCTGAGGGCCAGGCCGACGCGATCCGGCTGGCGATCCGGTCCAAGATCATGGTGATCACCGGCGGGCCGGGCGTCGGCAAGACGACCATCGTCAACTCGATCCTGCGCATCCTCGCGGCAAAGAGGGTGAAGCTCCTGCTCTGCGCCCCCACGGGACGGGCCGCGAAGCGGATGACCGAGGCGACGACGATGGAGGCCAGGACCATCCACCGGCTGCTTGAGTTCGACCCCAAGTCCTTCGGGTTCAAGCGCGACCGTGAGACCCCGCTCGACTGCGATCTTCTCGTCGTGGACGAAAGCTCGATGATCGACGTGACGTTGGCCCTGTCGCTCCTGAGGGCCGTCCCGGACGGCGCCGCCCTGCTCATCGTGGGCGACATCGATCAGCTCCCCTCCGTAGGTCCGGGCCAGCTCCCCTCCGTAGGTCCGGGCCAGGTCCTCGCCGACATCATCGGCTCGGGCGCTGTTCCCGTGGTCCGGCTGACCGAGGTCTTCCGACAGGCAGCCCGGAGCAGGATCATCACCACGGCGCACGCCATCAACGCCGGGCGGATGCCGGACCTTACGCCCCCGGACGAGGAGGCCGATTTCTACTTCGTGCCCGCGGCGGACCCCGAGCAGGCCGTCGAGCGTATCGTCGAGCTGGTCTCGAGGCGTATCCCGCGCCGGTTCGGGTTCGACCCGATCCGGGACATCCAGGTTCTCTGCCCGATGAACAGGGGCGGCGTCGGCGCGCGGTCCCTGAACGTGGAACTCCAGGCCGCCCTGAACCCGGCGGGCGAAAAGAAGGTCGAGCGGTTCGGCTGGACCTTCGCCCCGGGCGACAAGGTCATGCAGATCGAGAACGACTACGACAAGGAGGTCTACAACGGCGACATCGGGATGATCGAGGATATCGATCTCGACGAGGGCGAGCTTGCGGTCAATTTCGACGGGCGGACGGTCAGCTTTCTCTTCGGCGAGCTCGACACCTTGGTCCCGGCCTACGCCGCCACGATCCACAAGAGCCAGGGGTCGGAATACCCTGCCGTGGTCATCCCCGTCCTGACCCAGCATTATGCGATGCTCCAGCGGAACCTGATCTACACCGGCGTGACCCGCGGAAAGAAGCTCGTGGTTCTCGTCGGCCAGAAAAGGGCCGTCGCCATCGCCGTAAGGAACGTCTCGGGCCGGCGGCGATGGTCGAAACTGGACGAGTGGCTGAATGACGAAAGACTTGTCCAGATCCGGAAAATGGACTTTCGCAATCCCGAAGATACCCGTGGAAACCCCGATGAATTGTGCTAAGCGGCGCACATCACAAGTCATTCCCAAAGGAGAAGACCATGGCTGATATCGACCTCGACGGCATGTCCCGCGATGAGCTGATGAAAC
>JANSYR010000043.1 GCA_024742285.1 bacterium
CATGCCGTGGAACGGCTACAACTACGAGGACTCGATCCTGATCTCCGAGCGCATCGTGCGTGACGACGTCTTTACCTCGATCCACATCGAGGAATTCGAGGTCGCCGCCCGCGACACCAAGTTGGGCCCGGACGAGATCACCCGCGACATCCCCAACGTCGGCGAGGAGGCGCTGCGCAATCTCGACGAGGCGGGCATCGTCTATATCGGCGCCGAAGTGGGTCCGGGCGACATTCTCGTGGGCAAGATCACCCCCAAGGGTGAGTCCCCGATGACGCCGGAGGAGAAACTGCTCCGCGCGATCTTCGGTGAAAAGGCATCCGACGTGCGCGACACGTCGCTGCGCCTGCCGCCCGGCGATTTCGGCACGGTCGTTGAGGTGCGCGTCTTCAACCGCCACGGCGTCGAGAAGGACGAGCGCGCGCTGCAGATCGAGCGCGAGGAAGTCGAGCGTCTGGCCCGTGACCGGGACGACGAGCTGCATATCCTCGAGCGCAACATCTACGCCCGCCTGAAGTCCATGATCCTCGGCAAGACCGCGGTGAAGGGGCCCAAGGGCGTCAAGGCCGGCTCGGACATCACCGAAGAGCTGCTCGAGACGCTGTCGCGTGGCCAGTGGTGGCAGCTGGCGCTGGGTGACGAACAGGACGCCTCCGAGGTCGAGGCCCTGAACCAGCAGTTCGAGGCGCAGAAGCGCGCGCTCGATCACCGGTTCGAGGACAAGGTCGAGAAGGTCCGCCGCGGCGACGATCTGCCCCCCGGCGTGATGAAGATGGTCAAGGTCTTCATCGCGGTGAAGCGCAAGCTTCAGCCGGGCGACAAGATGGCCGGCCGTCACGGCAACAAGGGCGTCATCTCCAAGGTCGTCCCGATGGAGGACATGCCCTTCCTCGCCGATGGCACGCCCGTCGACTTCGTTCTCAACCCGCTCGGCGTGCCGTCGCGGATGAACGTGGGTCAGATCCTCGAGACGCACATGGGCTGGGCCGCCCGCGGCCTCGGCATCCAGATCGACGAGGCGCTGGACGAGTATCGCCGCTCGGGCGACATGACGCCCGTCCGCGACGCGCTCAAGATCGCCTATGGCGAAGACGTCTACACCGAGGCCTTCGGCGACAAGGACGAGGGTGAGCTTCTGGAAGCGGCGGGCAACGTGACCCGTGGCGTTCCGATCGCAACGCCCGTCTTCGACGGTGCCAAGGAAGCGGACGTGAACGACGCGCTGCAGCGTGCGGGCTTCGACACCTCGGGCCAGTCGGACCTGTTCGACGGCCGCACGGGCGAGAAGTTTGCGCGCCAGGTGACGGTGGGTGTGAAATACCTGCTCAAGCTGCACCACCTTGTAGATGACAAGATCCACGCACGCTCCACCGGGCCCTACAGCATCGTCACCCAGCACCCGCTGGGCGGCAAGCCGCAGTTCGGCGGGCAGCGTTTCGGCGAGATGGAGGTCTGGGCGCTTGAAGCGTTTGGTGCTGCCTACAACCTGCAGGATATGCTGACGGTGAAGTCGGATGACGTGGCGGGCCGGACCAAGGTCTATTAGAGCATCGTCAAGGGCGAGGAC
>JANSYR010000044.1 GCA_024742285.1 bacterium
CCTCGAACAGCGCCAACACCCACACCAACAGCGGGGGCGGCATGTTCCGCTCCACCTCGTCGGGGGTCTACAAGACCGACCTCGAGCCGGTCGATGGGGACGTCGTTCTCGCGCTTCGGCCGGTGGCTTTCACCTCGAAGCACCTCGCGGATTGGGATGGCCGATACGCAGGCTTCATCGCGGAGGAGGTGGAGGCGGCCTTCCCGGAGGCGTCCGCCGACGACGGCGAGAACTACGACGTCAGGGCCATCGTCGCGGCGCTCGTCGCAAAAGTGCAATCTCAGCATGTCGAGATCCTGTCCCTGACGGATCGCCTCGCCGCATTGGAGGCCGCGCAATGATCGACACCGACGCATTCGAGTATGCCTGGGACGTCAAGGCGGAAACCGAGGACTACACCGCCGATGACGGCACCGTCTTCCCCGGCGCGATCCGCGTCGTCCACTGGCGGCTGACAGTGACTGATCCCGAGACCGGCAAGACGTCGCGGCGATCCGGCTCCGAGCCGCTTGGCCTGCCTTCGGACGAGAGCGAGTTCATCGACCTCGACGATCTGCAGGGGCGCACCGCCGCGTCGAGGAGAGAGATCGTCATCGGCTGGGCCGAGGCGAAGGCCCCGGGCTTCATCGAGCGCGAGGTGGCCGCTGCGACCGCCCGCCTCGTCCACAAGATCGAGGGCACGCGCCCACAGGCGCGGCGCCCCGTCGTCGTGCTCTAATCGCGCCCTCGCGCATCGCCGGACACACTCACCCGCCCTCCCGGCAGGGCATGATGCGGGCTGACCCGCGACACCCACGGAGAACCCCCAAATGGTCACCGAAACCTTCCACGGGGTTCGCGTCTTCCAGGACGCGAACGAGCCCGTCATCGCCCAGCCGGTCAGCACGTCGGTCATCGGCATGCTCATGGCGGTCGATCCCACCGACCTCCCCTCCGGCGTGGCGGTCAACACGCCCGTCGCCATCCGCAACCCGTCCGACGCCGCCGACCTTCCCGCGGCGGTGAAGGAGGAGCTCGACACCGTCTGGGACAACGGCGGCGGTCAGGTCATCCTCGTCGTTGTGGACGAGGGCGCCGACGCGGCCGAGCTGGCGACCAACGCGACGGGCGACGCGACGGCGAAGACCGGCGTCCATGCCTTCAAGAAGGCGGTCACGCTCGGGCTGAGCAAGCCGAAGCTGCTCTGCCTTCCCGGCGTGGCGAAGGCCGCCGCCTCGGGCACGGCGGACCCGGTCGTCGCGGAGGCCATCGTCGTCGCCAACAGCCTCAAGGCGCAGCTTTACGTCGATGCCCCGAACACGACCCTCGCCGAGGCAAAGTCTGCCGCCACCCTGATCGGGGCGGAGAAGCGGGTCTGTATCTCCGACCCCTTCGTCCTCAAGTCTGTCGGCGGCACCCCCACGGCGAAGTCGTCGTCGACGCTCTTCGCGGCGGTGCAGTCCTCGCTCGACCGGACGCGCTCCGTGGCCTGGCCCGCAACCAACGTGCTCGCCCGCGGGATCGTCGGCGTGAACCGTCCGACCGACTACG
>JANSYR010000045.1 GCA_024742285.1 bacterium
AGCCGACATTCGCCTGCGCATCGAGGAGTTCCCCGTGCTCGGGAGCGTGCGGATCGTCGACGGCGACACGGGGTCGCTCTACTGATGCCGGTCCTCAACTCCAGCTTCGAGGACGCAGGCACAGAGCCCGGGCTCGCGGCGCACTGGATCCTCCGGACCTTCATCGCACACGAGCGCGTCGCCGGCTTCGGTCCGCCACCGCATCGCGGCCGGGAGGACTTCGAGCGCTGGTTCGGCTGGCGCGCCGGACTCGACGCGGGCGCCGTCCTGGTGGCGGTGTTCGAGCCGCTCCGTGAGGCGCTGGAGAGCTTCGAGGGCGGCTGGGACAACGACCTCTTCGCGTGGGCGCTGCCCGAGGGAGCCATCACGACCGCGCTCTTCGCGGGGCGTCCGGTCGAGGACCTCGAGGTCGGCTGGAGCGCGGGCCGCTTCTTCGATCGATGGGCCGACGTGGCGAGCACAGATGCTCGCTTCGACGGAGAGCTCGCGGAGGACTTCGAGGAGTCCTGGCGCGGCAACGATCGCTTCGTGTGGCGGTGGGCCGACGTGAGGGCGCGGGCCGCGGTCTTCGACGGCGCGGCGGCGGAGACCTTCGAGGGCGTCTGGCCCGAGGTCACGATCTGAGAGGAGCGGCATGGCCGACACGGACTGGGCATTTCTCAACGACGGGCTCGATGCGGCGACGGTGAGCCGCGGCGTCACCGCGGGCATCGAGCGTCCGCCCGGGGGCGGGCGGTTCCTCTACGGCTTCAACTCCCGCGCCGCGTCTCCGGGCGCCGTCGCGCTCTCCTGCGCGCTCGTCGACTTCGCCCCGCTCCCGAGCGGCGGGTCGATCCGCGCCTGCATGCAGCGAGGCCCGGGAGGCGGGCCCCTCGGCTTCGCGCCGTTCCTCTATCTCTGCGGGCAGGGGACCAGCGTCAACGACGCCGCGTATCTGCTCGGGCTCTCCGACGACGACCCGTACCGCGTCGTGCTGCGCAAGGGACCCATCAGCGGCGGCGTCCCGTCGGAGGGCGCGGGGACGCTGCTCACCTCCGCCGAGAGCTTCGTCCAGGGGGGGTGGCTCCACCTGCGACTCGACGCGATCGTCAACGACACGGGGGACGTCGTGCTCGACGTGTTCGACAACGACCTCGACGCGCACCCGCTCGGGACGCCGCCGGACTGGCGTCGCGTCGACGGGATGCCGCAGCTGATCGACGACGCGCTGGGCGTGACGTCCGGCTCGTCGCCGCTGACGTCCGGGCGCGCCGGCTTCGGGTTCCAGACCCGCGACGTCACGCGACGCGGCTTCTTCGACCACCTCGAGCTGATCCGGCAGGACTGACCTGGAGCTCGACGCGTTCCGGAGCCACCTGGGTGAGGGCCAGGGCCGAGTCGCCGCCGCGAACGGCGAGCACGTGTTCGTCCTCGGTGACGCGACCG
>JANSYR010000046.1 GCA_024742285.1 bacterium
GGCCAAGACCTCCATCCCGAAGCCGCGGGCGATGCGAGCGGCATGGAGGCCGATGTCGCCGGTGCCGATCACGCCCATGGTCCGGCCCTTGAGGTCGAAGCCCTGAAGCCCGCCTTGGCTGAAGTCGCCGCGGCGGGTCCGGTCGGCGGCGTCGACGATCCTGTGGCTGATCGCCAGCAGGAGGGCGAAGACATGCTCGGCCACGGTGTTCTCGCCGTAGGTCGGCACGTTCGATACGGTGACATCGTTCTCGCGGCACCAATCCATATCGATATGGTCGAAGCCCGTGGAGCGGGTCGCGATAAATTTCAGCGCGTCGAACCTATCCAGCACCTCGCGCGAGTGGTCGGAGTAGATGAAGGCGGAGATGACCTCGGCGTCGGAATGCTCTTCGGCCGACCCTGCGTCGAGCGGCCCATCCACGAAGACGACCTCGTGGTCCTGTTTCAAACTCTCAAAGGTTTCGCATTCCCAAGGCTCCACGTCGAAGACGACGATCTTCATGTCCTGTCCTCCTCCTGATCCTTGCGCCGCTCGGCCTCGGCGACCTGCTGCTTTACCTTCAGAAAGCTGTCGGGGCTGACCGAGATTGAGCCGATCCCGTGGCGGACGAGGAAGCGGGCGAACTCGGGGTGATCGCTCGGCGCCTGCCCGCAGAGACCGGTGTGGACGCCTCGACGGTTGGCCTTGGCGAGAAGGTCGGAGATGGCCTCTTCGACCGCCTCGTCCCGTTCGTCGAAAAGTCGCCGCAGCCGGTCGCTGTCGCGGTCGACGCCGAGGACGAGCTGGGTCAGATCGTTGGAACCGATGGAAAAGCCGTCGAAGCGTAGGGCGAATTTCTCGGCGAGCAGGACGTTGGCGGGGATCTCGGCCATGACATAGACGGCGAGTCCGGCGCGCCCGCGAACGAGCCCTTCCTCCGCCAGGGTCTCGAGAACCCGATCGGCTTCGCCGATGGTCCGGCAAAAGGGGATCATGAGAATGATGTTGTCGAGGCCGATCTCCTCGCGAGCCCGGCGCAGCGCGCGGCATTCCAGAGCGAAGCCTTCGCGATAGGCCTCGTCATAGTAGCGCGAGGCGCCGCGCCAGCCGAGCATCGGGTTCTCCTCGTCGGGCTCGAAAGCGGCGCCCCCGATCAGCTCGGCGTATTCGTTGGTCTTGAAGTCGCTCATCCGCACCACGACCGGGTTCGGATGATGCGCCGACGCGATGCGCGCGATGCCGCGCGCGAGCGTCTCGACGAAATACTCCGTCTTGTCCGGATAGGCGCGGGTCATTTCCGCGATCCGGTCCTTCGCCTCCTTGTCCTCGAGCTCCTCGAACCGCACGAGCGCCATGGGATGGATGCGGATCATGTTGCCGA
>JANSYR010000047.1 GCA_024742285.1 bacterium
CTTGTAATCGCTACTTAAACTTTGTATAGTTGTACAGTTATCAACATCTAAGCCAGTATATTCAAGCATCCACCCTCTGAAAGTTGCGTAACCCAACCGCAACACCTGGCAATCCATTTCACAATATTTAGACAAATACTTCAATTTGTTAAACTCATTGAATTTATGACCGTCGCCTCTACATTCCCACCTATCAATGTTATTGATGAACTGTTGTACAACATCATCGTTTAAATATGAAACTGCACCAACAATTGGAACATAGACTTTCTCAATGTTGTCTTGTGTGTATAGTTGGTAGGGCATAATTTCCTTTTCCACATCCAATTTGAAACTTTTACCAAACTTTTTTAAAAGGCATATTAATTATCTTTAAACTATCTTTGATTAGTATATTTATCGGTTGTTTCTTATCACCAAATCTGTAATACACGGCATTGCACGAGAGAATGCGACCACCTTTCACCAGCGGTTTCTCGTGTGTTAGGTATTGCAATAAGAACCTGCAATCATAATTCGCATTGTGAGCAATTAACAAAATGTGTTTCTTATATGGTAAATTGTTAAGCATATCGAGTGCGCAATTTTCACCGATGAACTCTTGCCGTACATCGTCTTCGGTTTCGTATCTAACGAGATAGGGTTTATGT
Organism: bacterium; assembly: GCA_024742285.1. Lineage (NCBI taxonomy): Bacteria > bacterium. Next base: position 651 of record JANSYR010000047.1, read on the forward strand.
GTCTTGTTAGTAACCGTTTCAAAATCAAAATACACTTTATGAAATCTGGTTTTGTTCTTGGGTTCGTACTGCTGGTATTTAACACACGACGACGGATACTCTAATGTTTTATATTCTGTGACCTTGTCATAGAATTGAGTATTCATTATTTTCATCGTATGGTATTGGTTCTAACAATTTGTCCTTATTCTCTAATAAAATCTTGACAACTTTGAAACTGTCAATGTATTTCTGGTTAGATGTTTTATAAGTACCTGTTGTATTCATGTATATTGAGTTGCAGTTTTCAGGTGTTTGATGTCTTCGTAATGTGTTAAACAGTACGATGTCAAGTCTGTTTTGTCAATTACGAAATAGTGTTCATCTATAAGTCCAATGTGGTACAATGGGTGTGTTTTGTCTCCAAATTCTTCGGTTCTACTGACCATGTCTTTGTTTAGCGATGTAAGTTTGGTACATGCCTGTGCAGTATCGCATATCTCTTGCAGCTTACACTTAGGAACAATAC
>JANSYR010000048.1 GCA_024742285.1 bacterium
CGACATCCGCTCGATCGGTCAGGCCCAGCGGAACGCCAACGACGGTATCTCGCTGCTGCAGGTCGGTGAAGGCGCGCTCAACGAGGTGAGCTCGATCCTGATCCGTCAGCGCGAGCTGGCGATCCAGGCGGCCAACGGAACACTCGGTGCGACCGAACGAGACACGCTGAACGACGAGTTCCAGGACCTGATCTCGGAGATCGACCGGATCGCTGCGGTTACGTCGTTCAACGGTGCGACCATTCTCCAGAGCGGGGCCGGCGTGACGTTCCAGATCGGCGTCGACGCGACGAGCAACGACCGGATCACCATCAGTGCCGTCGATTCACGGGCGTCTTCGATCGGTCTCGGGGCCAACTCGTCGGTCTCCGGTCCGTTCCGGTTCGCCGTGATCAGCACGGTCGCAGATGCGCGCACGACGCTCTCCCAGCTCGACGCCGCGATCTCGAACGTGGCTTCGCTTCGAGCGAGCTTCGGTACGGTGCAGAATCGGCTCGAGTCGTCGATTCGATCGCTGGCGGTCTCCCAGGAGAACACGTCGGCCGCCGAGTCGCGGATCCGCGACGTGGACTTCGCGAGTGAGACGGCGGAGCTGACCCGGAACCAGGTGCTCCAACAGGCGGGCATCTCGGTCCTGGCGCAGGCGAACGTCTCGACCCAGAGCGCGCTGTCGCTGCTCGGCTAGCGCACGAAACAACTTGGCGTCCGGGGCGTTCCCGGACGATCGAAACGGTGATCGGATCCGGGCCATGGATGGCATGGGCCGGTCACCCAGCAGGACGACGGTCTCACGAAGGATTCAGTGAGATCCGGATCGTCGAGGAGGAGCTCCCGCGATGGGACTTCGAGTCAATTCGAACGTGGCGTCGATCAACGCCCAGCGAAACCTGGTCAACTCGACCGGGAATCTCCAGAAGAGCCTTCAGCGCTTGTCTTCCGGTCTCCGCATCACGCGGGCGGCGGACGACGCGGCAGGCCTGGCGATCTCGGAAGGGTTCCGAGCCGACATCCGCTCGATCGGTCAGGCCCAGCGGAACGCCAACGACGGTATCTCGCTGCTGCAGGTCGGTGAAGGCGCGCTCAACGAGGTGAGCTCGATCCTGATCCGTCAGCGCGAGCTGGCGATCCAGGCGGCCAACGGAAC
>JANSYR010000049.1 GCA_024742285.1 bacterium
AGCGGACGCGACACCGGGTACTCGCCGGAAGCGACGGTTTCGGTGGAGGGCATGACGCCGCCCATGGTTGCGACCTTCAGCGTGTCGGTGTTGTTCTCGTAGAACGACAGGCCGAACACGCCGATGCCTTCGGGGTTGGCGGCGATACGGGCGAGGGTCTCGGTGTAGTCGCCGTCGATGTCGACCGACCGGCCATCGGTGCGGACCGCGATGCAGGCGCCTTCGGCGTCGTCCTCGGACATGCCCATGTCGAGCATCGCCTGGAGCGCGCCGGACTCTTCACAGCCGACGAGGAGCACGAACTCTTCGAAGACTTCGCGGGTGCCGTGACGGGTGCCCGGGATGAAGGTTGCGATCTCGACCGCGGGCAGCGACGCATCGACGTCGGACCACATCGTGTTCGGGTTGGCGACCATGGCGCCGTCCACGGGCAGCTCGGGCGCAAGCGCGTTGAACCACTGCTCCTGGGTGAAGGCGGTGAACTCGGGGCCGTCGATCTGGCTCGCGAAGACGATGCCGTCATAGCCGAAGCGGACTTCGATGATGTCGGTCACGCCGTTGGCGGCGCAGGTCTCGATCTCGGACTCGCGGATGGCGCGCGACGCGTTGGCGATGTCGATGGTGTTCTCGCCGACGCCTTCGCAGAACCGCGCGAGACCGGCGGAGGAGCCGCCGCCTTCGACGACGGGGGTCGGGAAGTCGGTGTTCTCGCCGAAGGCTTCGGCCACGATGGAGGCGTAGGGCAGAACGGTCGACGAACCGGAAATCTGAACGTTGTCGCGCGACTGTGCGACGGCGGCCGACGCGGAGACGGCCGCGATGGCGAGCGTCGAGGCAGTCAGTTTCGCAAAGGACATAGGAAGCTCCTGTCAGTTGATGCGAGCGGAGCGGCTCCCCGGCCACTCCCTCGCCGCGAGCGCTATGGATCGGACGCTTCACCTATGTGACGTTTCTGTAAAAGTTTCATGACACGCCTGCCGGACCTGGCGGAAATCGTGGGCCCGCGGAGCCCTCCACCAGCATCGTGTGCCGTCTCCAGGGGGCTCATGGCGCGCGGTTGCGATGCGGACCCCGCTCCGGCCCTTCAGATCCCGCCCGTGGCGGCGGAATCCTCGCTTG
>JANSYR010000050.1 GCA_024742285.1 bacterium
AATATTCTTTGACATCAATGTATCTAATACCAGGGTTTATCTTGTTTGCCTGTACGTAAGTATCACGAACAGAACCATAACCTGTTACTTTATTCTCGTATACCTTCTTGATCGTATCTTCTTTGCTTTCAGTCATTGTATATTAATTAATGTAAATTTTATCATTTTCATTTCTAATAAATTTAGTTTTTCTGGTTGAGCCAGAAGCACCTTTGCGGAGATTGCTGACAGTATGATCTTTATTATTTCTGCATACAAATTTATTATCATCATTTGTTAAATCAAATTTAATTATTTCTCCTTTATATAACTTTTTATATAAATCTAAAACGCTCATCTTATTTTGTTTAGCATAATACTTTATACAAGGTGTAGGAATACCTTTCATTCTAATATGTTCGGCGTTAATGGTGTTACCATCTTTATCAGTTGATTCTAATATATATATGTAAGTTTTTACCAAGGAATAAACTTTCTTTCGCGTAAATCTCGCCACAAGCCCCATCCATATCAAAATCTACATGAAAATTCCCTAAATATTCTCCAACTAATTCTTGATTATATGTTTGTTGATATCGTTCAACAATTTTAGGAACATCATCGTAATTTAAATGGATGCTGTCAGTATCTTGGTAATAAATCTTAACACCAACATCATCAGCACAACTAAATACTTTATTCATAATTCTTTTACTCATAGATAAAATCTCAACACCACAATGAACGTAATTGAAATGAGACATTACAGATTTAACTTTCTTAATATAATATCTACCATTAACTTCTAAAACAGAATCAATATAGTTATAATTATATGAAATATATTTTTCAAAATCTTCTCTGTTATCTTTAATAATAGTATCAGTTTCAACTGGCTTAATAATGGTTTTACCATACATTGAATTTAAAAAGAGCTTGATTATTTTTTCTGCTGGGTGCTGGTCTTTTTTTAACTTTAATCGTTTATCATATAGATTTTTATAACAGTGTTGATTGTATCGTTTCTACCTTCGTTAAAATAATAACCATCAATGATTTCAAACTCTGCGTCATGAAATGTTATTAAATCTTCTAAACCTACTTTATCAATATAAATAATTTC
>JANSYR010000051.1 GCA_024742285.1 bacterium
ACTCGTGCGCGGCCTGACCTTCGGCGCGGTGAAATAGGGACAGATCCATGGGACGCATCACGCTCGACAAGGTCCGCAAGAAGTTCGGCGACGTCGAGGTCATTCCCCCCCTCGACCTCCAGATCGAGGACGGCGAATTCGTCGTCTTCGTCGGCCCCTCCGGCTGCGGGAAGTCCACGCTCCTGCGGATGATCGCGGGGCTCGAGGATCTCTCCGGCGGCCAGATCCGCATCGACGGCAAGGACGCCACCGAGGCGCCACCGGCGAAACGCGGCCTCGCCATGGTGTTCCAGTCCTACGCCCTCTATCCCCACATGAGCGTGCGCAAGAACATCGCCTTTCCCCTCCGCATGGCCGGGCTCGACAAGGCGGAACAGGACCGCCGCGTCACCGCCGCCGCCGAGGTGCTCAACCTCACCGACTACCTCGACCGCCGCCCCGGACAGCTCTCCGGCGGCCAGCGCCAGCGTGTCGCCATCGGCCGCGCCATCGTGCGCGAACCCAAGGCCTTCCTCTTCGACGAGCCGCTCTCGAACCTCGACGCCGCGCTCCGCGTCGGCATGCGTCTGGAGATCAGCGAACTCCACACGCGGCTGAAGACCACCATGATCTACGTCACCCACGACCAGGTCGAGGCGATGACCATGGCCGACAAGATCGTCGTCCTGCGCGCCGGCAACATCGAGCAGGTGGGCTCCCCCCTCGAACTCTACCGCGCGCCCTGCAACACCTTCGTCGCGGGCTTCATCGGCAGTCCGAAGATGAACCTCGTCACCGGCGAGATCGCCGCCCGCCACGGCGCCGAAACCATCGGCATCCGCCCCGAGCACATCTCCGTCTCCTCCGATACCGGAGAGTGGCACGGCCGCGTCGGCGTCTCCGAGCACCTGGGCTCCGACACCTTCTTTCACGTCGCCTGCGAGGGTATTGCCGATCCCGTGACCGTCCGCGTCGGCGGCGAGGTCGGCGTGCGCCACGGCGACGAGATCTGGCTCACTCCCGACCCCGACCAGCTCCACCGGTTCGACAAACAGGGACTGCGCATCACATG
>JANSYR010000052.1 GCA_024742285.1 bacterium
AGCCTTCGCCCGGCTCGGTGGGCGCGATCTCCAGCTTGACCTCGGCGAACTGACCCGAACCACCCGACTGCTTCTTGTGGGTGTAGGTGTGCTCGATCTTCTGGCTGATCGTCTCACGATAGGCCACCTGCGGCGCACCGATGTTCGCCTCGACCTTGAACTCGCGCTTGAGACGGTCGACGAGGATGTCGAGGTGAAGTTCGCCCATGCCCTTCATGATCGTCTGGCCCGACTCGAGGTCGGTCTCGACGCGGAAGGACGGGTCTTCGGCGGCAAGCCGCTGCAGGCCCTGGCTCATCTTCTCCTGGTCGGCCTTGGTCTTGGGCTCGACCGCGATCTCGATCACCGGATCGGGGAAGGTCATCGTCTCGAGGACGACCGGATCGGCCTTGTCGCAGAGCGTGTCACCGGTGGTGGTCTCTTTAAGACCGGCCAGCGCGATGATGTCGCCTGCAAAGGCTTCCTCGATCTCCTCGCGGTTGTTCGAGTGCATCATCATCATGCGGCCGATGCGCTCGTTGCGACCCTTGGTCGAGTTGAGGATCGAGTCGCCCTTGCGGAGCTGGCCCGAGTAGATCCGGGTGAAGGTCAGCGAGCCGACGAAGGGGTCGTTCATGATCTTGAACGCCAGGCCGGCGAAGGGCATCTTGTCGTCCGCGCGACGCGGGATGTTGCGCTCTTCGGACTCGTCGCCAGGCTTGAAGCCCATGTAATCGACCACGTCGAGCGGGCTCGGCAGGTAGTCGACAACGGCGTTCAGCAGCGGCTGCACACCCTTGTTCTTGAACGCGGAGCCGCCGAGGACCGGAACGAAGGTCATCGACAGGCAGCCCTTGCGGATCAGCTTGCGCAGCGTGGGGACGTCGGGCTCTTCGCCTTCGAGATAGGCTTCCATCGCCGCGTCGTCCATTTCGACGGCGTTCTCGACCAGAACCGAGCGCCACTCGTCGGCGAGATCCTTGAGATCGTCGCGGATCGGCTGGCGGACCCAGGACGCGCCGAGGTCTTCACCCTGCCACACCCACTCTTCCATGGTGACGAGGTCGACG
>JANSYR010000053.1 GCA_024742285.1 bacterium
CCAGCCTCTCGCGCAGGGCCTCACGGTCCGCCACGCTCGCCTCCTGCCCCACGATGCTGGCGACCGGGTCGCCCACGAAGCGGAACAGGGTGAACGAGATCAGCGCGACAACGAGCATCACGACGATCGATTGCGCGAAGCGCCTGAGGATGAAGGCCAGCATGAGGGGAAGTTACAATACGGCCGCGCCCCGGATCGGGGGCGCGGCCGAGTGTGCCTCAGTCGAAGGTGACCGTTGTCATCGACGGCTGGTTCTCGGGATCGACGGCGACGTTCACGCCGTCCCGCGCCGCGTAGGCCAGGAGCTGGTTGTGAACCATCAGGAAGACGCGGTCCTCCTGAACCTGCTGCCAGATCTCGGCGATCGTGGCGTCACGGGCCTCGAGGTCCGTCTCGGTGGCCAGGGACTGGATCTTGGCGTCGAGCTCGGGGTCGGAATAGTTCGACCCGTTCCAGCCACCGCGCGCGCCCTCGGTGCTGTGCACGAGGAAGTCGAAGACATACTGGCTGTCGAAGGGCGGCACGCCCCAGCCGAGCAGGTAGAAATCCGACTCGTCGTTCTGGATCAGCGGGAAATGCAGGCTGCGCGACTGCGACACGAGGTTCGCATTGATGCCGATCTGGCCCAGCATCCCGACGAAGGCCTGGCAGATCGCCTCGTCGTTGAGGTAGCGGTCGTTGGGGCAGTTGAGATCGACGGAGAACCCGTCCGCATAGCCCGCCTCGGCCATCAGTTCGCGCGCACGTTCCGGATCGGGCGGGCCATAGGCGTCGAGCTCGGCGTCCCAGCCGTTGACGAAGGGCGGCACGTTCTGAGCGCCGGGCACCGACTGGCCGCGCATCACGACCTGCTGGATCGCATCACGGTCGAGGGCGAGATGCATCGCCTCGCGCACGAGCGGGTCGGCGAAGGGATTGCCCTCGACGCTCGCGGAGATCAGGTCCTCGGAGCCCATGTCGTAGGCAAAGAAGATCGTCCGGTTTTCGGGGCCGGTGGTGACGGTGATCCCGTCGGTCTGCTCCAGCCGGGCGA
>JANSYR010000054.1 GCA_024742285.1 bacterium
CGCGAACCTCGAGGACGCCGAGGGCATCACCGTCGCGCAGGACGAGATCGTGCCGGCCAACTTCCGGACGCTCGCCGCCATCCGCGCGTTCGTGCAGCGAAAGAAGGACGCGTGAGCGACGAGGAGTTCGTCAAGCCCGAGCGGCCGGTTCCCCTCGAGCCGCCCGTCGTGCACCCCACCGGCGACGAGCCCGCGCCCGAGCAGGCGCAGAACCGCATCCTCGAGCCCGACGACATCCGGCGCGAGCCGATGGCGGGGGCGAACCGCGGCATCGCGGCGCAGATCGCGCGAGAGAAAGAAGAGGCCGGCCAGCAGCTCTCCTTCGTCTACCCGTCGAAGGTCTGGGAGTACCCGTGGGCGCTGACCCGCCACGCCGCGCCCGAGGGCGAGCTGGTGCTGGACGCGGGCTGCGGGGGGTCCGCGCTGCCGATCCGCCTCGCCTCGCTCGGCGCGACCGTCGTCGCCATCGACAACGACCTGCGCTGGCTGACCATGCTCGCGCGCGCCGCGGAGTTCCACCGCGCGGCGGTCGTGCCCGTCGAGATGGACATGACGGCGCTGAAGTTCCCGGACGCGACCTTCGACCGCGTCTACTGCATCTCGGTCCTCGAGCACATCGACCCCGACGCCCAGCCCGGCGTCGCGCGGGAGATGAACCGCGTGCTGAAGCCAGGCGGGATCCTCTACCTCACGGTCGACTACGACGAGGTGGAGCGGCGGAGCGAGGACGACGTCGTCTACGACCGGCTCGCCCTGCAACGGAACGCCATCGCCCCGAGCGGGCTCGAGATCGAGGGCACCACCCTCTACACGAGCGACGACTGGGACACGCTCCACCACCGCATGAGCGAGTTCAAGCTGCACACCTTCGCGGCGATGGCGGTCGCGTTGCGCAAGCCGCCCGCCGAGGGTCCGGAGTCGGCCGACGCGATCGCGAAGCGGCGCGCGCGCATCGGCGACGGCTTCGTGCGCGGCGTGAACCTCTCCGTCGACGGCGACCTCCGCAAGCTCCAGCGGAGGCTCGACGGCGTCC
>JANSYR010000055.1 GCA_024742285.1 bacterium
AAACGAGATCTCGTACTTTATTGTGCGATTTCCATAGTAAAATTCTCAAAATTAAACGAGATCTCGTACATTATTGTGAGATTTACCTAGTAAAATTATAAAAATAAAACGAGATCTGGTACTTTAGTGTTCGATTTCGCTAGTAAATTTCTGATAGATTAGCTCGAACCCACAACCCACGCACACGTACTACACCACCTGTAAACCTGATTTAACTCGAGGTTATATTGTGCCATCTAAATTTCAATGTTAATCTCATCTCTTTGAAAAGCATTCTCAAACTTAAACTTCTATGAAACTTAATTTGCTATTTTCTAACACACACCGGCTATTTTAAAATGCTTCTTTGCAAAGATCGCACAATAAAGTACGAGATTTCGTTTAAGTTCAAAGATTTGAACTGAAGATCGCACAATAAAGTACGAGATTTCGTTTAAGTTCAAAGATTTGAACTGTAAATTTACAATAAAGTACGAGATCTCATTTCAAAATGCTCTATTGCAAAGATCAGAGGAAGATTTTCACTCAAACTTAAAATGAAATCGCACAATCAAGTACGAAACTCATTACAAACGAGATCTCTCGCACAATAAAAATGCCAGTTTGCAAAGGTCAGATTAAGATTTCAAGGGAAATCGAAAGTTATTTGAGTTTTGAAATGAAATTTGGTTGCAAATTTCTACAAACAGGAAATATTTTCCACTTTTGTAGAAATTTGTTGCACAAATTTCACTAAAACAAGAAATATTTTCCCAAAAACAGGAAAACATTTTCGTTTTTAAGTGAAATTTGTTTCCAAATTTCATTTTCAAATGAAAATTGAACAACAATTTTCTAAAAAAGGTAAATTTCAAATCAAATTTTAGAAATCTGATTTGTTTTTTACCTTTGAAAGAAATTTGTTTCCAAATTTCAATTGAATGAAAATTGTTTCAACAATTTTCTAAAAAAGTGAAATATTTTCAATCATTTTTAAAATGAAAGAAATAATTTCTTCTTTTTTAGA
>JANSYR010000056.1 GCA_024742285.1 bacterium
TCGACGCCTGGCTCGTCGAGGCCCATGAAATCCCCTTCATCGCCGTCGAGATCCTCTTCGAGGGCGGTGCCAACCTCGACCGCGAGGGCAAGCGCGGGGCGGTCAACCTGATGACCGCGCTGATCGAGGAGGGCTCCGGCGACATGACCGCGCAGGAGTTCCAGACGGCACTGGAAAGCATGGCGGCCGATTTCGGCTACGATGTCGGGGACGACTCCCTTTCCGTCTCCGCCCGGTTCCTGACCGACACGCGGGACGAGGCCGTGGACCTGCTCCACCAGTCCCTGACGGAGCCCCGGTTCGATCAGGACGCGCTCGACCGGGTCCGCGCACAGGTCGTGGCCAACATCAGGTCGCGCGCGCAAGACCCGGGCGATATCGCGGCGGACACGTTCTTCTCCATGGCCTTCGGCGATCACCCTTATGGATCGGACCTGAACGGGTCACTGGAAAGCGTGGGTGGCCTGGCGCGGGAGGACATGTTGCAGGCCTTCGAGGACACGATCGTCCGCTCACGGGCCCATGTCTCCATCGTGGGCGATATCACCGCCGAAGAGGCCGGAGTGATGCTTGACGAGCTCTTCGACGGCATCCCCGAGGAAGGCCCGCCCCTCCCCGAGAAGGTCGCGGTCGCGCTCGAGGGCGGGGTGAAGGTCGTGGATTTCCCCTCGCCGCAGTCGGTCGCCTTCTTCGGGCATGAGGGCATGGATCGGGACGATCCCGATTTCTTCGCGGCCCACGTCCTGAACGAGATCCTCGGCGGCTCCGGCCGGCAGTCGATCCTGATGGAAGAAGTCCGCGAGAAGCGCGGCCTGACCTACGGTGTCGGCTCCTACCTCGTGCCGAAGGAGCACGCGGCGCTCTACCTCGGCTCCGTCGCCTCGGCCAACGATCGCGTCGCGCAGGCCATCGAGGTTATCCGCGCCGAGTGGGCGCGCATGGCCGAGGAGGGCATCACGGAGGAAGATCTCGCCGAGGCAAAGACCTACATCACGGGCGAA